>CAMOYN010000097.1 GCA_946630035.1 uncultured Lachnospiraceae bacterium | reverse complement strand
TCCATCCCCCTTGACTTCTGAGGAGACAAAGGTCCGTCCCCTGTCTCCATCCCCCTTGACTTCTGAGGAGACAAAGGTCCGTCCCCTGTCTCCATCCCCCCTGTCTTCTGAGGAGACAAAGGTCCGTCCCCTGTCTCCCTTTTGTCCTTGCCTCAGCCGAGGATTTCCATGAGCTGTTCCCGGTCGAGGGTTATATCGGCCACGCCTTCGCCTTCTGTTACGGCGTCGGCGAGGGCCGCTTTTTTATCCTGCAGTTTCAGTATCTTTTCTTCGATGCTGTCTTTGGCTACCAGTTTGATTACGTTGACCACATGTTTCTGGCCGATGCGGTGGGCGCGGTCGGTGGCCTGGTCTTCGGCGGCGCGGTTCCACCAGGGATCCAGGTGGATGACGATGTCGGCGGCGGTCAGGTTCAGTCCGGTGCCGCCGGCTTTCAGGGAGATGAAGAATACCGGGATTTCTCCTTTTTGGAAGGCGTCGACCATATCCCGGCGGTGCTGTTTGCTGTCTTTTCCTGACAGATAGAGGCTCGTCTCCCCGGTCTTGCTCCACTCCTGCTCCATCCGTTCCAGCAGGGAGGTGAACTGGGAGAAAACCAGAATCCGATGGCCCGCCTCCGTGGCATTTTTCATCAGTTCGAGGCAGGCGTCGATCTTTCCGGAGCCGCCCCCGTAGTTCTCATAGATCAGCCCGGGGGTGCAGCACAGCTGCCGCAGCCGGGTGAGTTCTGCCAGGATCTCGATCTTTCCTCTGGCCAGCTCTCCGGCGTCCTTCTCCATTACGCTCCGCCGTATATTTTCCAGATGTGCCCTGTAAATGCGCTCCTGCTCCTCCGTCATGCGGACGTAGACGGTTTCCACCAGCTTCTCCGGCAGATCCTTCAGCACATCCATTTTCTTTCTTCGCAGCAAAAACGGAGTGACCAGTTTATTCAGCCGCCGGGACGCTGCCTCATCCTGATCCTTCACCACCGGCACTTCCAGTTCCTCCCGGAACCGGCTGTAGGCAAACAGATAGCCCGGCATCAGGAAATCAAAAATGCTCCAGAGATCGCTGAGGCGGTTCTCCACCGGGGTACCGGTCAGGGCGAACCGATGCGCCGCGCGGACCCGCTTTACCGCCCGGGCCGCCTGGGTACCGGCATTTTTAATGTACTGTGCTTCGTCGATAATGCAGGTGTCGAAGCTTTTTTCCTCATATTGCTTCACGTCCCGCTTCAGCAGATCATAGGAGGTGATATTCAGATCAAATGCCTCAGCCCCGGCGATCTGTTCTCTTCTCTCTTCGGCCGTACCGGCGATCACCTGTACCGACAGGGAGGGGGTGAATCTCCCCGCCTCGCTCTCCCAGTTGTACAGCAGAGAGGCCGGAGCCACAATCAAAGTCGATTTCTTCTCACCACCCTGGCGGGCATGCAGCTGCTGCGCCAGGATCTGAACGGTCTTTCCCAGACCCATGTCGTCTGCCAGAATTCCTCCGAATCCATATTCATAGAGAGTGCAGAGCCAGCGGAATCCATCCCTCTGGTAACGCCGCAGATGGGTGCTTAGATTCTCCGGCACCTCATAATCTCCGTCGGTATATTCCCGCAGGTTTCTCACGAGACGGCGGTAATCTGCGCTGCGCACGCTCTGAATTCCGCCTCCGTCCCGGAGCATCCCGTCGAGATACAAGGCCCGGTAGGAAGGCAATGTCACGTGTCCGGAAGACAGCTCCTTACCGCCGAGCTGCAGTCCCTCCGACAATTCGTAGAGAGTCTCCATTCCGTCGTCGGCAAGGCGAAGGAAATCCCCGTTTTTCAGGCGGTAATATTTTCTTTTTCTGCGGTAGCCGGCCAGAACGCCGGAGAGGTCCTCTGCATCCAGGCCCTCTGTTTCCACCGTAAGATCCAGCAGATCCCCGGCGATCCCCACCCCCATGCTCACCTTCGGAGTATTCCGCACGGCCATCCGGCGGATGGTATCATCCACAAAAAGCTCCGCCGTCCGTTTCATTTCCGGAAGTCCCTCGTCGATCAGATGAAACAGGGCTTCCTCCCCCACGGCGTACCAGCGGCTGGCGTCTGCGGGGAGTCCGTCCGCTCGCCGGGCCGTGATGTCCTCCCTTTTCTCGAAATATTTGCCAAACAATTTGCGCACGGCCGCTTCCTGCACCAGATCCCGCTCGGAAACCGTGGTTCCCGGATCCGCCAGAAGATCGTAGACCGCCTCCCCATAGCTCACCTGAACGGAGGCCTCCACCAGCAGGTCTTCCGGCATTCCCATATATATGCCATACTCCGGATCCGGAGGTACATAGGCGGCGAGATCCAGTGTACCACTGTCAATTCTCACAAAATCCCGGATCGCCGGCAGCACATTCCGGCAGAAACTGCCATAGTCCTCCCGGCTCAGAAACAGCGCTTTCTTCCCCCGGCCCGTCTTCTGCTTTTTCCAGATGATCCGCCAGACCGGCAGCACATTTTCCACAAAATCCCGGGAGCATCGCCAGAGCACCCCCTCTTTCCTTATATAAGTGTGCTGCGAACCGGTATAAACCCCCATGGGCTCGGTGCTAAGCTCCGCTCCTCCCAGAGTCTCTTTCAGGCCGACCGACAGGGTCGGGTTCTCATCCCGCACCGGAATGTCCTGCTCCTCCAGGCGGATGGTTTTTCCCAGAAAATGCTCCAGAAAATATTCCAGGGACTCGCCTTTCAGCAGAAGATACCGGTAATTGGAAGACATCTCATAGTAGGAATTCTGATAGTCGGGGAAGCGGGAAATCACTGCCCTCTGCAGCAGGGAAAACAGTTCCCGGGACTCCGGTTCAAAGGCGGTCAGATCATGGACGAAGCACAGATTGGCTCCATAGCGGACCTCCCGCATTTCCTCCACGTCCCGCACCAGCTTGACCAGATTCTTTACCACATACATCCTCTTACTTCCGATGCGGCAGTCCATCAGCATCTCATTGCGGTCGGGCTGGAAGGAAAACTCCAGGCGGATCTCCCCGTCCACCCCTCCGGCTTGATTCATCCGGTTACGCATGGAATACTGGTACAACAGCTGCGAAAGCTCCTTCGTCGTCTCCCGGCGAAGTCCCAGAGGATCCGTGTGACTGACAATTTCCCGCATTTTCTGCGCGTTCCGATAGGCATGGGCCAGGGCCGCACAGTGACGGCACATTCCCCAGTTCAATTCTCCCACGGAGCAATCGCAGCGGAAATCCAGGATCTCATCCTCATTCGAGACCAGGACCTGCGCCGGGTATTTCATCTCGCCCCGGCCGGCGACCTCCCCCTTCACCAGAGCATTTCCGTACTCCCGCTCCTCGGGCCATTCAATCTGTAGATTTTCCACTGCGCCTTCCTGATAATCTCTGAGCCCGTTCCGGTAGCTCTCATCGTAGGTAAGCCGGTGAATTTCCGAAGTCTGCAGCATAATTCACTCCTCAAATCACGCCATTCTCAACAATAAAGTATCTTTTATCATACCATAGCAAATCATTTTTCCGCAATATATTTATATCAAGAAAGCATCTCGCCTAAGCGAGATGCTGCGCGATGCGCGGTCGGCTCTGCCGACATAATTCCTTATACGCGCATCTGCGCATCCCCACGGAGTGTTTTTTATCTCATAGGGGATTTCGAAGAAATATCCTATGAGATGAAAAAAGCCGTGAGCAACGGCCCACGGCTTTTTGATCCGCCGGATCGCTGTCCGGCGCTGCACTGTATTTACAAATCCTGAGGAATTCCTGTATTTTAACCTTCGATGGAGATGTATCTCTTCTCTTCCACTTCCGGCTTCTTTTCCATCTTGGGAACCAGTACGGTCAGGATACCATCGGTGAATTTCGCCTTGATATCTTCCTGGGTTACAGCCTCGCCCACATAGAAGCTGCGGCTGCAGCTGCCGGAGTAACGCTCCTTGCGGAGATACTTGCCATTCTCATCCTTCGAATCCTTCGATTCATCGTGGCTGGCCTGGATGGTCAGGTAGCCATCCTTCAGATCGGCCTTTACGTCTTCCTTGGTGAAGCCAGGCAGTTCCATTTCAATCTGATAATTGTTTTCGGTCTCCTTGATATCCGTGTTCATGGAACGGGATGCCGGACGTGCCATCCGGTTGGTCGGCCAGAAACTGTCATTGAAGAACTCATCAAACAAACTGTCGGTAAAATTATCATTAAAAATACTAGGTCTAAACATAAATCATACCTCCCTCAAAAACTATATGTAAAAACCTGTGTCACTTTCCGGTCCCGGACCGGTTCACCGATCGCTTAATCAATCGCGATCCGTCTTTCCTCGGCAGCCTTCTCATAGGCCTTCTTCGGAATCGTGAGCACCAGCACACCGTCACGGTAAGCTGCCTTCAGGTCTTCCGTCTTTACATCACCCACATAGAAACGTCTCTCGCACTGGCCGGCGTAACGCTCCCGGCGGGTAACCTTCATGGTCTCCTCCCGGCGGAAATCCGCTTCCACGGTCAGATACTCTTTTTCTACATAAGCTTTGATCTTATCTTTAGCGCATCCCGGGAGATCAATCTCCAGCACAAAAGCCTCATCGTTCTCCTTGATATCGCATCTCATTAAATCACTTCTGCGTTCCATCATGTTGATCCCTTCTTCCTGATAATATATGCAGTGAGGATAACCATCTTGTGGTCTCTCACATCTCTTTCCTTTCGACGATTATGTTATACCACTTCTGTTAGCACTCGTCAAGAGTGAGTGCTAACATTTTTTGTGAACTTTTTGTGATCACCCCAGTGAGACAGAAGGGACGGTTCTTTTTGACTCATTGCTTGCAATGAGTCAAAAAGAACCGTCCCTTCTGTCTCACTGGGGGAGGATGATGCGGATCCGGGTTCCCAGTTCTGTCCTGGAGAGGACTTCAAAGTGACCGCCGTGTTTGTCCACGATCCATTTGGCGATGGAGAGGCCCAGGCCGGTGCCGGCCTGGCTGCGGACTTCGTCGGAGCGGAAGAATCGTTCGAATACATGGGGGATTTCGCTTTCTGCCATGCCGATGCCCATGTCCTGTACCTGGAGATAGGGATCTCCCCGGTCGGTTTTTCCGGCGGAGAGCTGGATCTCCTCTGACTCGGGGGTGTATTTTGCGGCATTATCCACCAGGATCCGCACGGCCTGTTTCAGGAGCGCGGGATCGGCTTGAATCTTCAGCGGATCTTCCGGCAGTTTCAGCCGGTAGCGGTGTTTTTCATCGATCATGAAGGATTCTTCGTAGATTTCCTGCATCAGGTCCTTCACAGATACTTCTGCGATGGCAAGAGATGTTTTTCCGCTGTCGCCGCGGGCGAGGAACAGCAGCTGTTCCACCAGATGATTCATATGTTCGGATTCATTTTTGATCGCTGCGATGCCTTCCTCCAGGACTTTCTCGTCGGTTTTGCCCCAGCGGTCCAGCATATTGGCGTAGCCCTGGATCACGGCGATGGGGGTCCGAAGTTCATGGGAGGCATCGTTGACAAACCGGGCCTGCTGGCGGTAGGTCTCGCGCATCCGAAGCAGGAGGTTATTCATCGCCGCCTCCACGCCGGAGAGATCGGAGTCCCCGAAGGACAGGGGCTTCTCCGCGCCGGTCTGATCCGGATGGATCTGATCAATGGCGTCCTCGATCAGATGGAATTTTTCTTCGGAGAATGACATCCGGCTGAGTTCATCGGCTTTCAGGGCCATTTCATTGATGGGAGCCAGAATGCGGCGGATCCGGTGACCTTCTCCGAAATACGAAAACAGCAGCCCCAGCAGCTGCAATATCAACAGGATATTTACCACCGCGGCCAGAACGATCAGGGGATCTCTGGAAGGTACGCTGAAGAGAATCTCATTCTCCGGGGAGCGCACCTGGTAATAAATCTGGCGGGCGGAACTGAGGACAAAAATATTCCGGCTGTTCTCGATCTGGATGGTTCCCAGCCGGGTGTATTCCTGACCGGCGCACCATCCCAGCACAGCCAGAACGATCAGCAGCAGATCCGTTTTCAGGAAACCGGTGAGACGTTTTCTCATCCAGTGCCAGTGCAGCTTCCGGGTAATGGAAGTCATATTCCTCTGATGATCGGCCGCCCATACCGGCCTTCTTCTATAAGGAATCCTTTTCTGATTTGATGACATAGCCGACTCCTCTGACGGTGTGTATCATTTTCATGCCAAATACATCGTCGATCTTGGACCGGAGATAACGGATATAGACATCCACCACATTGGTCTCCCCTGCAAAATCGTATCCGCATACGCGATTTAACAGCGTATCCCGGGACATCACGATGTCCTGATTCTCCAGTAAGGTTTTCAGCATCAGGAATTCCCGGTTGGTCAGGAAAATCTCCTGCCTGTCGCAGGTGACACGGTGGCGGGGTTCATCCAGGCGAAGTTTCCCCCAGGTGAGAACCCCCTCCTCCGTTTTATGTTCTTCCGTCGACGGCTGAACCATGTGCAGTTTCAGAGCCACCCGGATCCGTGCCAGCAATTCCTCGATGGCAAAGGGTTTCGTGATATAGTCCACGGCCCCGGCGTCCAGCCCGGACACCTTGTCCATCACCGCATCCCGCGCCGTCAGCAGAATTACCGGCACCTCTTTTTCCTTCAGCAGCCGGCGGAGGACCTCCAGGCCATTCAGCCCGGGGAGCATGATATCCAGCAGAATCAGGTCAAATGACTCCGCCAGAGCCATTTCCAGGGCCTCCCGGCCGTTGCCGGACTTCTCCACCTGATATCCTTCATGCACCAGCTCCAGTTCCACGAAACGGGCCAGCTTTTCCTCGTCCTCCACCAGTAAAATACGAGCGCTCATACAGATCCTTTCTTATTAATTGTTATCGTGATGCATTCCGCTCTCCACGTCATCCGCGAACTCACCGGCTTTATTCAAAATCTCATTGGCCGCCTGGGTATCTTCTTCCTGTCCGTAGAGGGCGTAACGGAAGCCGAAGAACAGAGCAATCAGCATCAGGGGAAGTGTCACATGCCAGCTGAAGAAGAGAATCAGGACTGCGACCCAGGAAGGCATCTCGAAAACCGTCTTCTCCTTCCGGCTGATCACGAAGGAAGTATCCTTGATCAGACGGAAAATTGTGCGGATAACACTGCCCAGACTGTGTCCGAAATTCGGATCCGACTGCTGCTGCTCCTCCACCTTCTCCTGCACCCGGATGTACTCCGGCTGCTCCTCACTGTCCGTCGAATAGGTGCTGCGCTCCGGGCCCTTGGTCTTACCCATACGCTCCAGCAGAACCATGGCCTCCAGGAGATCGTCCCCCGCCTGCTCCAGAGCATCCTTCGCCTCTTCATAAGTAACATTTGCACGTTCTCTCAGACGTTCCACCTTTTCCAGCTTATCCATAATAGTCTCCTTTCTTTGGATGAGGTATTTTCCCGGCAGCTTCTTTGTTCTTGTTTACTGCCTCTCTCTTTGTGATGACAATAGAATACCTCCGCTGGTTTAATCTGTCCTGAAAGAAAGATTAAAAACAGATTAAAGGAATCCGAATAATACAGGAGGATACAGGGGGACCTTTTGGAGACAGGGGACAGACCCTTGTCTCCTTTTTTGGAGACAAGGGTCTGTCCCCTGTCTCCTCCCTGTCTCCTCCCTGCCTTATCGACGGCGAAGGATGCGGAGTACGGATTCCAGTGCTCCGTAGAGTACCCCGGCGATGGGCCAGACGATCCAGGATTTATCCCACCAGAGAATGCCGGTGAAGCTGATCAGCAGATAAATCGCGAGGGTCAGGCTCCAGTACACTCCGGCCACCAGTTCATTTCTCTGATTATTGTATTTGTTCTCCCGTGTGTAGTCTCCTTCTTCCAGCAGCTGCTGAAGTCCTTCCCAGTAGATGGAAGTGCGAACGATCATCAGGACGCCGATGGCGACCAGAGCCAGGGTGCAGCCTACGCCCGCTGTCAGGGGGAAATCTTTCTCCGAATCTCCGGAGATGATCATTCCGATGAAAATGGGAATGGCGGAGATCACGCAAAGGGCGATGCCGATCACCATCATCCGGGTGTGAGACTGTGCGTAACGTTCCTTGCGGTCCCGGACCATCCCGTCCACTCCGTAGACGGTATCGATCGGTTCTTTTTCTATATATTCATAGGGCTTCAGGGCAATCCCGTTAATAACGAAGAGAGCCACACCGACCCCTACCATCAGCAGCAGAACCGTCAGGGAAATACCCGTCACTGCCATCTCCGAGAGGGACAGAATTCCCTCATCCATGGCCGCTGACATCACGATCAAAGGGATCGGGGAGAGGATGCAGCACATCACCCCCAGCGCCACCTGAACCGCTGACCGGTCCTTCACGGCAAGAAAAGCATTGGCCTCTTCCATAGAAATGGACCTCGCCGGCTCGGCTGCCTCTTCATATCTCGGCTGTACTGCCGTCTCCTCTGCCGGTTCAGCATCGTCTTTGAGCAGATAATCGGTACTGACACCAAAGATCTGTGACATGGAAATGATCCGGTTCAGATCCGGGATCGACTGAGCACCTTCCCATTTGGAAATGGACTGCCGGCTCACCCCCAGCTGCTCCGCCAGTTCTTCCTGGGACCAGCCATTCTTTTTTCTGAGATCAATAATTTTATCCGCGAGAATCATACCCGTTCCTCCTGTTTTTTTCTTCATCCTATCGATTTTCGCGGTTGCAGACTACCAAATCAGCTTGTCAATCTGTCAATCGGCAGTTGCAATCCCACAAATGAGTCAGAATACGGACGTTTGAAGGCGGGAGACGTTGGAGACAGGGGACGTACCTTTGTCTCCTTTTATAGGAGACAAAGGTACGTCCCCTGTCTCCAACAACGTCTCCTGTCTCCAAACGTCCCCTGACTCATTTTAAAGCCTTGAGGAGTTTTGTCATGTTGGGGAGGCGTTCCCAGCGGGGGTAGAGTTTAGCGTATATGGCGGCGAGGCGTTTTGCATCTTCGCGGTCGAGATGTTTTGTCAGGTCGATGGCGAGGCTGTGGACGGCCAGCAGCATCCAGTAGACGCTCTTGGGTTCCTCGTGGCTGGTAGGTATGCGTATCATGTATTCCAGGATTTCGGCGGTCTCGGCGGAGCCGGGGTTACCGGCCGTGA
>CAMOYN010000096.1 GCA_946630035.1 uncultured Lachnospiraceae bacterium | reverse complement strand
CGGGAAACTGATCCTATGGAGCGGCTGTCAGACGGCCTACGGAATCCGATCCACGGTAGCAGATCTCCTGGGCCTTCCCTATAACCGCGTGCGGGTGATCAAACCTCCTATGGGAGGTTCGTTCGGATGCAAACAGGAGATGATTCTGGAGCCGCTGGTAGCCTATGCGGCATGGGATCTGAAAGCAGATATACTTTATCATTTTACCCGGGAAGAACAGACGGTCAGTACGATACTGCGGCACAATATTGACGCGGAAGTGGAAAGTAAAGTGGATCGGAACGGACGGATCCGGGGCGTGAGCATTCATATGGACATGGATGCCGGAGCCTATCAGGGCATCAGCCCGTCTTACCTGCGGACAGCGGGCGGAAAGCTGGGAAAGACATATAACCTGTCTAACATCCGATTTACCGGGCAGTCCATCTGCACGACGACGCCGGTCAACGGCAGTTTCCGCAGCTGGGGATCGGCAGAAGAAGCAATCTGCCTGGAACCTCATCTCAATTATGTGGCGGACCAGCTAGGAATGGATCCGGTGGATCTGCGGCTTGCCAATGTTCTGAATGCCGGTGACAGAGAGGTTCTTCATGGAGCTTCCGTGGGTAATGTCCGCTTCCGGGATGTGCTGGAACAGGGAAGAAAACGGTTTGACTGGGATCACAGGAGAGCGGAATGTGAGCAGAAGAATGCCAGGGGCGGGCGATACCGCTATGGAACAGGCATGGCTCTGTGTTCTCATACTTCTTCCTTCTATCCGTATCTTTCGGAGCTTGCGACCGCCTCAGGACGGATACAGGATGATGGGTCCCTGATTCTTCATGTACCGGTCCATGATCATGGCTGCGGTACGATCCTGGCAATGAAAAAGATTGCCGGGGAAGTACTGGAGATGGATCTTGACCGCATAACCATGCAGGATGTCGATACGGAGAATGATCCCTATGACTATGGTTGTTATGCCAGCCGGACCACTTATGTCTTTGGTCAGGCGGTGAAGCATTGTTGTGAAGCGCTGCTGAAATTAGCAAAAGAGACAGCGGCTCTGGCCCTGGGAGCCTTTCCTGGAACGATTCAGTATGAAGAAGGGGTATTCTGGTCTGAACCCAGACCACAGCAGCGCCTGACAATGAAAGAGGTGTGGGAATATTCTATTTTTACTCTGAGCCGGGATCTCATGTGTACTTACACGCACAATGCCCAGGCGAACCCAGGGACGGCGGCGGCTCATTTTGAACATGTGCGAGTGGATACATTTACTGGTCATGTCCGGATCCTGCATTGCCTGTCCGTTCATGATATCGGACGGGCCATAAATCCAGATCTGGTAAGAGGACAGATCGGCAGTGGAATTCAGCAGGGGATCGGACAGGCTCTCTGTGAGGAGATCAAGATCGATCCGGTAACCGGACGAACTCTTATTACAAATCTGAAGAACTACGAAGTGACCAATGCCTGGGGTATGCCGGAGTATGATGTGCTTCTGATTGAAGACCCTGAACCCACCGGTCCTTACGGAGCCAAAGGGGTCGGAGAGGTGGTTACCGCTCCGGTGGCAGCCGCGGTGGCAGCCGCGGTGAATCATGCCCTGGGGACTTATCTGACACAACTGCCTCTGACTCCACCGGTCATTCTGGAAGCGCTGGCAAAGAAAGAATGAACTTGTCCGAAAACGGGACTTCCGGCGGACAGTAAGGAGAAAACCATGCGAATTGAATTTATATTAAACGGGCAAAAGAGATCCTGTGAAGTGCGTCCCGAACGTCGCCTGCTGGACTTTCTGAGAGAAGATCTCCATCTGACAGGAACCAAAGAAGGATGTGGTGAAGGAGAATGTGGCGCCTGTACGGTGATTCTTAACGGCAAAGCAGTCCATTCGTGTCTCGTGATGGTGGGGCAGCTGGATGGATGTGAACTGCTGACCATCGAGGGACTGGAAAAAAACGGTGAATTGGATGCAATTCAAAAAGCATTTATTAAAAAATCAGCGATTCAGTGTGGTTTTTGCACAGCCGGGATGGTCATGTCGGCCAAAGCACTGCTGATGGAGAATCCTCATCCCTCCGACGAAGAAATTACCCGGGCTATTTCCGGAAACATCTGCCGGTGCAGTGGATATCGCGAGATCAAAGCCGCGATCCGGGCTGCCGCAGATGGCGTATAAAGGGGGCGAAGAGATGCTGGTAAAAGAATACAGGCAGCCCACGACGCTTTCGGAGCTGGCGGATGCTCTGGTACAGATGACGGAGGAAAGCCGGCTGCTGGCGGGAGGTACAGACCTGATCATTGACATAAAAAATCATCCCCGGGAAATCCCGTTGCTCGTGAGTCTCTGCAAAGTTCCGGAACTCTATGGAACAGGGGTTGAAAATTGCGAAGCCGGAGACGACGGCTCCGAACCGGAGAAACGTTTTCTCAGAATCGGCACCATGGAAACCCATGCTGCCATCGCAGCCGATCCCATGGTCCGAAAGTACGCCAGGGCCCTGGCGGAAGCCTGTGATCATGTGGGATCTCGTCAGGTGCGAAACCGCGGTACCATCGGCGGCAGTCTGGGGAATGCTTCCGTGGCTGGTGACATGCTCCCGGTACTGTATCTGCTTCACGCCCGTCTTCAGATCTTCGGGATGGATGGGAATCTGCGAAGAATTCCTGCCACTGAGTTGATCGCCGGGGTAGGGAAAACAACATTGACACCTCAGGAAATGATTTTTGCCGTGGAAATTCCGATGGAAGAGAACCGGGACAGCTGCTTTGTGAAACTGGGCGGCCGTCAGGAAGTAACCATCGCGGAGATCTCCCTGGGATTGTCGTGGGCAAGAGATAAAGAAGTTTTTGAAGCTGTGGAAGGTGTATTGGGAGCGGTCGACGTCCGTCCCATTCCTGTTCCGGAAGCCGGAGAAATCCTGAATGGAACTTTAGGAACACCGGCAGAGTGCGACCGCCTGGCGGAGGCTCTGTCCGCACGGATCACTGCGATCCGTATGAAGCGGAAGCGCCCGCCGAAACTCCGTATCCGGGAAGGAGAGAGAGAATACAAAGAGCGCGCCATCCGCGGCGTTGTGTACGATGCCGTAGACGCTACGCGGCACTGACGGGAACGTGGGGACGGTTCCGGCGCAGTTGCTGCAAAATCAGGAAGGAGACTTAGTATGCTGAGAAAAATAAAACCATCGGAAATCGAACGGATTCATGAGAAAACCCTCTATGTTCTGGAACATGTGGGCGTAGATTTCGAACACGATGAAATTATCGAATTGTTCAAAAAGCATGGTGCCCGGACCGACGGATACCGTGTGTACCTGGATCGGACTATGGTGGAAAAAGCCTGCAGTACTCTGCAGAGAAGCTTTAGCCTGCGGACTCCCTTCGAGGAACTGAAAATCGGGGAAGGTGGCGTGGCCATCTCCTCTGCTTCCGGCTGTCGAAATATTCTCAGGGACGGCAAATATTACCCAGCGACAGCGAAGGATTATATCATGGCGCGGAAGCTGGATGCCACCAGCCCTCTGATCAATCTGAGCAGCTCTCCTCTGATGTACATTTCCGAATTCCCTCAGGACCGGGCGGATCTGATCAAAGGGGCACTCGCCCTGAAATATTCGAAACATCCGGTGATCATGTCCTGTTTCGGTAAAAAAGATGCCGAAGATACCATCCGTCTGGCCAGAGATTTCTATGATACCGATGAAGGATATTACTGCATCGGCGTGGGAAATGTGATTTCCCCCCTCTATTACAATGGAGATGATGTGGAAGCGATCACTGCCTATAATAAGAGAAATCTGCCGGTCGTGATCGCCTGCTGTTCCTCACCCGGAATGACCAGCCCGATTACATTGGGCGGCACCTTGATTGTGAACAATGCCGAAGTTCTGGCCGGCGTAGTGATGACCCAGCTGGTCAATCCAGGCTGTCCCGTAGTCTACGGAAATACCACATTTACTTCGAATATGCGCGCAGCGGAAACGATCTCCTGGGGACCGGAAGTGGATGTCTTTATTCATTATGCCAAATCGATGGCCGATTTCTATGGCCTGCCTTACAGGGGCGGCGGTTCCCTGTCCCCGGCGAAGGAACTGGATTTTGAAAATGGAGCGGAGTCTGCCCTCTGCCTACAGGCCACGATGGACGCCGGTACAGATTTTATCTTCCATGCCTTCGGTGAGATGGACAGCCTGAACTGCTTCTCTTTTGAAAAATATGTATTGGACGAGGAAATCCTTTCTTCCATGAAATCCATTCAGAACCGGGATCTGTTCTCTGATGAGATGCTGGCTCTGGAGTCTATAGCGGATGTCGGCCCCAGAGGTAATTATCTGACAGAAGAGGACACAGTGGAAATGTACTCGGATGAAATCTATTTCCCCCGCCTTTTTAATGTCGGCGGATTCAAGTCCTGGGAAGCGGAGGGGTGTCCATCCGTGTTTGCCAAAGCCAGGGCGGCCGTGGAAAAGAGGCTGGCTTCCTATCAGCTGCCGGAATACACACCGAGGCAGAAAAAGATCCTGGATGATATTCTGCAGGGAATAGACGATTAAACATATATTGTCAAATATTACGAAGCGAAACCGCGCATCATGGAATAAAAGGAGGTTTCTCGTGAACTACGAATCAATTCATGAGGTAGTACTGGGTGGACACCTGTCACTGGAGGAGTATATGGCTGTCGTGAGGGGAGGTGCAAAAGTCTCCTTTTCCCGGGAATACATCGACCGGACGAATGCCTGCCGCGCTCTGGTGGAAAAATGGGTAGCCGAAGAGCGGGTGATGTATGGCACCACGACTGGCTTTGGCTCTCTGGTTTCTCAGATTATTCCCAGGAAAGATGCAGAGAAGCTGCAGAAGAATATCATCCTGACTCATTCGACATCGGTGGGAGAGCCGCTGGACGAAGAGAGTGTCCGCGGACTGCTCCTGGTGACGCTGAACTCTCTGGGGATGGGAGTCAGCGGGGTGCGGATCGAACTGCTGGAGCTCTATCGAGAGATACTAAACCGGGGCGTGGTTCCCAGAGTTCCGAAGCACGGTTCCGTGGGATATCTGACGCTGGAGGCCCAGGCGGCCATGGTGGCCATCGGCGCCGAGGGAAGCAAAGCATGGGTGAAGGGCGAGCTGATGGGAGGAAAGGAAGCTCTGGCGGCCGTCGGACTGACTCCCATCGTTCTGAGCTATAAAGAAGGCCTCTCCCTGATCAATGGTGCAATCACTCCGACCGCAATCTCTGCTATTGCCATCTGGGATCTGCTGAATGCGGCAAAAACGGCGGATATCATCTCGGCGATTTCTCTGGAGGCTCTGGGTGGCCTGGTAAAAGGATATGATCCCCGGATCATGGCAGTCCGTAAGGAACATGAGCAGGAGAGCACGGCGGAGAATATGCGCCGGCTGCTGAAGGATTCCGGACTGGCAGAGAAAGCCTCCACAACGCATGTGCAGGATTCCCTGAGTCTTCGCTGCATTCCCCAGGCCCATGGAGCGGTAAAACACACGCTGGAGGATGCCCGACGGATTGTGGAGAATGAGCTGAACAGCGTCTGCGACAACCCGATCTTTGTGGCAGAAGGGGACGATGGAACGGCTCTTTCCAACGGAAATCCGGATGCGGCCTATCACGGGCTTGCCATGGATTCCTGCTGCATTGCTGCCGTGTATCTTGCCAAGATGTCCGAGCGCCGAAATACCCGTTTTATCGACAGCCATTTGTCTGGTTTTCCCAGTTATCTGGTGGCAAAACCCGGGCTGAACTCCGGGCTGATGATCCCTCAGTATTCCCAGGCCGGCCTGGTCAATGAAATGCGCACTCTGGCGGCTCCCGCCTCCATCGATCTGGTCACCACCAGCGGAAACCAGGAAGACTATGTGTCTATGGGGTATAATGCCTGCCGCAAAGCCCAGGATACCTCCCGCCTTCTGGAATATGTCCTGGCCATCGAGCTTCTGTCCGGGGTCCAGGCCCAGCAATTCCTGGATCCGTCCCTGACCCACGGAGCCGGAACCGGTCCGGTACTTGAGATGTTGAAGGAGAAGATCCCGGTTATGGAAGAGGACATGTACCTGTACCCCTGCATAGAGACATTAAAAGAACTGATCCACAGCGGCGCCATTGCCGGAACTGCAGAAAAGGCAGTGGGCGAGCTGAAAATGGTGTAAGCAGATGTGGGAAACAAAAGATACCCAGTCAAATAACGACTGGGCATCTTTTTTGATAGAAATATATCAGTGCGTCGCGTTAACAGACTAAAATATCTGAAATTAAATGACAGAAGCCGACCGAAATAGACGTTTTTTTGACGATGGGGAGGTATTCTATAGTCAGTGAAATGAAAATCCGGCGTTTGTTGCCGGATGGAAGAACCCAAAGGTACTATATTCTGCCTGAGGCAGTGAATATTTGAAAGTGAGGTAGCTATTATGAATCTCAATGCAGAAATCCTTCAACTGGATAATGAACTTCCTGAGTATCCGGAATTTCTCCCGGGATACCGCCGGGCCCCCCGCAGAGAGTCTCACATGTCCCAGACGGACAAAGAGACGGCGATCATGAATGCTCTTCGCTATATCCCGACCCAGCATCATGAGCAGATGGCAAAGGAGTTTGCCCAGGAGCTGGAAGAGCACGGACGAATCTATGGTTATCGTTTCCGTCCGGCAGGAGCTCTGCATGGAAAGCCCATCGATGAGTACAAGGGCAACTGCATCGAAGGTAAAGCCTTCCAGGTCATGATCGACAACAATCTGGACTTCGATGTGGCGCTGTATCCCTATGAGCTGGTTACCTACGGCGAGACCGGTCAGGTGTGCCAGAACTGGATGCAGTATCGTCTGATCAAAAAATATCTGGAAGTTCTGACCGATGAGCAGACGCTGGTCGTCATGAGCGGACATCCGCTGGGACTGTTCCGTTCTCACCGGAAATCTCCTCGTGTCATCATCACCAACGGCCTGATGGTGGGTATGTTTGACAATCAGGACGGGTTCAACCGGGCGGCGGCCATGGGCGTTGCCAACTATGGACAGATGACCGCCGGCGGATGGATGTATATCGGACCGCAGGGTATCGTTCACGGTACCTTCAATACCCTGCTGAATGCCGGACGTCTGGAGCTGGGAATCCCCCAGGATCAGGATCTGGCCGGAAGACTCTTCGTCACCGCCGGTCTGGGCGGCATGAGCGGTGCCCAGGGTAAGGCAGCGGAGATCGCCGGCGCCGTATCCATCATCGCCGAAGTAGACATTTCCCGTATCATGACCCGTTATACCCAGGGCTGGGTCAGCTGCTATACCGCCTCTCTGGACGAGGCTCTGTCCATTGCCCAGGACAAACTGGCCAAGAAGGAAGCCTGCGCCATCGCCTATCATGGTAATGTGGTGGATCTGCTGGAGTACCTGCTGGAGAAGAATGTACATGTCGATCTGCTGTCAGACCAGACATCCTGCCACGTTCCTTACGACGGAGGCTACTGCCCGCAAGGCCTGACCTTCGAAGAGAGAACCGAGATGCTGGATAAGGATCCCGAGAAGTTCCGTACTCTGGTAGACAAGACTCTGCGTCATCACTATGAGCTGATCTGCCAGATGCACGAGAGAGGCACCTATTTCTTCGATTACGGCAACAGCTTCCTGAAGGCTGTCTTCGATGCCGGTGTCAAGGAAGTGGCAAAGAACGGCCACGACGAGACCGACGGATTCGTTTTCCCCTCCTACGTGGAAGATATCCTGGGTCCCTGCCTGTTCGACTTCGGCTATGGCCCGTTCCGCTGGTGCTGCCTGTCCGGCAAGCCGGAAGATCTGGATGCCACCGATAAGGCTGCCATGGAGTGCATCGATCCCAACCGCCGCTATCAGGACCGCGACAACTGGGTCTGGGTTCGTGACGCCAAGAAGAATAAACTCGTGGTCGGCACCCAGTGCCGTATTCTGTATCAGGATGCCCTGGGCCGCATGAATATCGCTCTGAAGTTCAATGACATGGTCCGCAAGGGAGAGATCGGACCGGTTATGCTGGGCCGTGACCATCACGATACCGGCGGCACCGATTCTCCTTTCCGTGAGACTTCCAATATCAAAGACGGTTCCAATATCATGGCTGACATGGCCACTCAGTGCTTCGCCGGCAACTGCGCCCGCGGCATGAGCCTGGTAGCTCTGCACAACGGCGGCGGCGTAGGCATCGGCAAGTCCATCAACGGCGGCTTCGGCATGGTACTGGACGGCAGCGAACGGGTCGATGAGATCCTCCGCAATTCCATGCCCTGGGATACCATGGTTGGCGTTTCCCGCCGCAGCTGGGCGAGAAATGAGAACGCGATCTCTACCGTCAAGGAATACAATGAGATCTACAAGGGCAGCGACCACATCACCGTTCCCTTCGTGGCAGACCGCGAGATGGTGAAAAAGGTTCTGGGCGAATAAACCCCGTCCTTATATAAATCAGCAGAATAACGAATCATTGCAGGTGTTGGTTCCTGCCGCCTTCGGACGGCAGGAATCCCTGTCTGAAATGAGAAACACCTCCCGCAGTCGCTGCGGGGGTAAGGGAGATACCATATGGCATACAAAATGATTGTAAAGAATATCGGCATGCTGGCGACTCCTCAGGGAAAAGAAGCCCATCGGGGAAAGGCCCAGGGCGAGATCTGCTTCCTGAATGACGCCTGGGTTGCCGTGTGCCAGGACGGAACCATTGCCGCCGTAGGAAATGGGGAAGTTACCTCCGAGATGGCTGCCCAGGCCGAGACCGTGGTGGATGCCGGCGGACATCTGGTGACACCGGGTCTGATCGATGCCCACACCCATCTGGTGTTCGGCGGATGGCGGGAGCATGAGCTGGCGCTGAAGCTCAAGGGTGTTCCTTATCTGGAGATCCTGGCGCAGGGCGGAGGCATCCTGTCCACTGTCCGCAACACCCGGGCCGCTTCGGAGGAAGAACTAACGAAAAAAGCTGCGGAAGCACTGGATATGATGCTGGAGATGGGAACCACCACCTGCGAGGCGAAGAGCGGCTATGGCCTTCGTCTGGAAGACGAGCTGAAACAGCTGCGCGCCGTGAAAAATCTCCAGGAGAGCCATCCCGTGGAACTGGTTTCCACCTTCCTGGGAGCCCATGCCGTTCCGGAGGAATACAAGGAAAACCGGGAGGAATATATCCGCATTCTCTGCGAAGAGATGATTCCCCGGGTAGCGGAAGAACATCTGGCGGAATTCTGTGATGTGTTCTGCGAGACCGGCGTATTCTCCGCCGAA
>CAMOYN010000095.1 GCA_946630035.1 uncultured Lachnospiraceae bacterium | reverse complement strand
GGTACCGTTGTCTGTGCCCAGTTCATCGGTGCCGGCGACCGGAAAATGGCCGGGAAGGCGGGTGCTCAGCTTCTCGGCATCACGCTGGCCGGTGCCATAGGCGTCTCCGTTCTCTTTCTTCTGGGCGGTGATGCCCTTCTCTATGCCCTTTTCGGAAAGGTTGAACCTGTTGTAAGGGAGAATGCTTCCCTTTATCTTTTTATCACCCTGTTCTCTTTCCCCTTCCTGGCCATATATCACTCCTGTGCTTCCATTTTCCGCGCCAACCGGAATTCCAAACTGCCGCTTCGTATTTCCCTGATCATGAATGGAATCAATATCGTAGGAAATGCCATATGTATCATCGGTCTGAAAATGGGGGTGGCAGGTGTGGCGATTCCCACACTGATCGCCCGGGCTTCTGCCGCCATAATGATTTTCGTCCGGCTGCAGAAATCCGGGGAAGGTTTTCACATTGAGTCCTTCTCCCAGCTGCGCCCTCAGGGAGACGTCATTCGCAGGATCCTTTCCATCGGTATCCCCAACGGCATCGAGAGCGGACTGTTCCAGCTGGGAAAGGTCCTGCTGCAGAGCCTGGTCTCCACCCTGGGGACCCCCTCCATCGCGGCCTATGCCGTCGCCTCCAATCTGGTCACCTATCTGTATCTGCCCGGTAATGCCCTGGGAGCCGGTATGACCACCATCGTGGGACAATGCTACGGAGCCAACGAGCCCCGGCAGGCAAAGGAATATACGAAGCTGCTGGTAGCTCTGAACTATGCCTTGCTGGCGGTAATCAGTACCGCATTAGCTTTAGGGCGCGGACTCTGGGTCAGTTTCTATCACCTGACTCCCGATTCCGCCGTTCTGGCCGAAGGCCTGGTGCTGATTCACTCCATCGCCATGATCATCTGGCCCGTTGCTTTCCTGCTGCCCTACTATTTCCGCGCCATTGGCCGGGCCGCTTTCACCATGTCGGTGGCGCTGTTTGCCATGTGGACCTTCCGCATCGGTCTGGCCTATGTCTACATACGGGTCTTCCACATGAATGTCCTCGGTATCTGGTACGCCATGTTCGTGGACTGGATCTTCCGCTTTGTGGTTTATGCGATCGCTTTTCAACATTCTAACAAAATACGTAGATAAACAGAGGAGCGTTTCCTGTCCCGCAGGAAACACCCCTCTTCTTCTTTTTTCATTCACATCCCAGAATCTGGAAATCTTCGCTTTCCTTTGAGAGCTGGAACATCAGTTTTTTCATATGGCTTTCATTTAAGTCGCCGATCATCTGCAGTTCAAAGGTGACTTTTTTTGTTTCTTTATTCTCAGAAACCAGTTCCATGCGCTCCATGTCATATCCATAGTCCCCGATCATACTGAGAATGGCAGACATGGCATTGGGACGGTCGTCCCGGGTCAGCCGGACCCGCACGCGGCTCACCTTTTCGGGGATCACCAGTCCCCGGGATAAGGATGCAAAGGGATCCTCCAGCCGGTCGTACATCAGTCCGTACTGATACATGCGACTTGCTTCCATGACCTTCCGCACCACCGACAGATATTCCGCCCGCCGGTCCGCCGGCACCGTCTCCCCCAGACGTTTCAGTATATCCGCTTCCCGGTCCGCCCGGAAAATCGTAGTTTCACCGGCAGCGAGTTTCGCCTCCACCACCTGGAGCGAGCAGTCCATCCGCTGCATCAAAAGCTCCCGGATTTGCGGATCAATCTTATCGATCTTCTCTCTGACTTCCGATAATGTCATATTTTCCTCCTTTATTCAGAACACCGCCCCGCCATCGGGGACCTGTCCCCGGTCACCACCGGATGTTTTAGATCATGGCGCCTTGCTGTTCGAGTTCGGCCCGGATCGCCGGTACATCGGCTTTTCCGGTTTTGGCCTGAATGGCTGCTGCTACGCCGGCGCCGTGCCCTGTCACGAAGCAGGTTCCCATCACCCGGGAGGCCGCCATTGCCTGGTGGTCTGCCGAGATCAGCCGGCCGGCGCCGTAGAGATTCTCTGTGTCTGCGCTCTGCAGGCAGCCAAGGGGTATGTCATAGTAGCTGCCGTGGGGCACGTCGAGATAGGTGGCGGCTTCTTTCAGGCCGAGATGGATCTCGGGTTTGAAGCCTCCCCGGCCGATTCCGTCTTCGAAGGTGCGACGTGTGAGAACGTCCTCCGCGCTCAGGGTATACCGCCCGACCATCCGTCTTGTCTCGCGGAATCCGATGGATGGCCCGATCATGGTCAGTTCGCAGTGTTCCATTCCCGGCATGAACCACCGGAAGGCTTCGATATAATGCAGGGCCTGGCCCCGGGTAAATTTTTCCATGTCGGTGAGGTCCTCTGCCGATATTCCCGTGGGAATCACGGAGGGCAGAAGTACCATAACTTCCTTCGAGCCGGTCATCTTCTGGATGAATCCCCGCTCTCTGGTCAGGTTCGGGATGCCGGCTTCCTTCCCGGCCTTCACCGCTCTCTCCACGGCCGCCGGGCTCATGTCCTGGCTGGTGTCCACACCGGCCAGACGGAAGGGCAGGGTCGCCGCCATCACCTGGCCGTCTTCATTCCCCCACACGGTCCGGGCCCCTGCCAGATGGCAGAGATTAGCATCTCCGGTAGCATCCACAAACACTTTTGCCTTCACGGTGAAGCATCCCTCATCGTCAAAACAGGTCACCGATGTAATATTCTGACCGTTTCTTTTGGCATCAATCATCGTCGTATGAAGGAAATATTTCACCTGAAAGCGGTCCATCAGGTTGTCCAGAGCCACCTTCAGATACTCCGGCTTAAACTGAACATTTTTATTACCGGTAGCAGAGATGATGATCTCCGTCGCCCGCCACAAAAACATCTACTTCAAATGTTCTTTCCATATTTTCTCCTCGCAGGCCGGCAGGTTTCCGCCCGCCGGCCTCATTATATCAGATTATCATTTTCAAGTAAATCAGGAACACCTTATCATACACTTCTCATTGATAAAAGTTAAACATTGTGTTATTATGCTATCAATAGGTATTGCTTATATCATGTACCAGAGGATCCCTTTTGTCTCAATAGATGTTATCCTACCTGTGAGGTGACGATATGCAGCTTTCCCAGATGAGATACTTTATAGAAGTCGCCAGAACCGGCAATATATCCGCCGCTGCCAAAAATCTGTTTCTATCTCAGCCTTCCCTCTCCCAGTCCATTCACAACCTGGAGACGGAACTGGGAATCCCGCTGCTCATCCGGCATTCCAAGTCAGTGAGCCTGACCGATGCCGGGGAGCAGTTCCTGATCCACGCGGAGCGCATCGTCGGCTCCACCGATCAGCTGAGCGAACTGATGCAAAAGCACTCCCGTATACTCTCCGGAAATCTTCGCCTCGGCATCCCATGGATCGCCGGCTACCTCGGTCTCTTCACCCTCCTGCGCCGCTACCAACAGGCCATGCCCGGGATCCGGTATGAACTGACGATCCGGGGAAGTGACCTCCTACTGAAACAGCTTCTCAGCCGGAATCTCCACGGCATTTTTATGATCAGCACGGAGGCAGCCCTGGAGGCGCAGAAGGATCTGTACTTCCGGAAGATCAACGAGGAGAATTATGTCGCCTGGGTGCCGGAAGACCATCCTCTTGCACAAAAAAAAGAACTGACCATCTCCGATCTGCATCAGCAGACCCTGGTCATGCCCTCACCCGAATCGGTTTTTTCCCGCCAGCTCTCCGTCCTGTTTCACAACCAGGGCGTCACCCCCCACATCCTCTGCGAAACCAGTCTGACCGACACCATCCGTCAGATCACGGAAGAAGGCCTCGCCATCGGCTTCGCCTCCGACTCCATCGCCCGCAAGGCATGTCCCAAGCAGTGCCGGATCCTTCCCCTGGAGGAAAAAATACACCGCACGATATATTATGTAACTTTAAAGGAACTGATCGACTACCCCACCATAGAATCATTCACCAATTATGTCCGCCACTATGTCTTTGAACCCGGGACGGACAACCTTTCCAAGGAAGAAAACCAATCTAAGGAGGTAAAACCATGAACCTTGAAACCATGTACTTTGTCGTCGAACTCATCGACGGAGACTACGCCCACTTACGCCGCACCGACCAGCCCTCCGAGGGCACCCGCCTCGTAGCCCGGGCCCTCCTCCCCGAAGACATCCGGGAAGGCTCCCACCTCAAATACGAGATGCTCCAGTACGAACTCCTGCAATGAGTCAGAAGGGACGGTTCTTTTTGACTCATTGCACGCAAGAGAGGAGGAGACAAAGGACCGTCCCCTGTCTCCTCCTGTCCCCTCGCTCCTACTCTGCGTCGATGGTGGAGACGCCTAAGGTCACTTCCTCCAGCACGTCCAGTACCATGCGGACGGTGTCCAGGGAGGTGAGCATGGTGATGTTGTTCTGGGCGGCGCAGCGGCGAATGGCTACGCCGTCTCCGTAATGGACTCCGGAGAGTACGGCGCGGGTATTGATTACGTAGCTGACGTATCCGGCCCGGATGGAGTCCAGTACTTCTTCGCTGCCTTCGCTGGGTTTGTGGCGGATTCTGGTCCGGATCCCGTGTTGCCGCAGAACCTCGCCGGTGAGGGAGGTTGCCTCGATATTGAAGCCCATCTGGTAGAATCTGCGGATCAGGGGCACGGTCTCCTCCTTGTCCTCGTCTGCTACGCTCACCAGTACCGTGCCGTAGTTGGGCAGGGACAGGCCGGCGGCGATCATGGCCTTGTAGGCCGCCCGGTGCAGTTTCCGGTCGTAGCCGATGGCCTCGCCGGTGGATTTCATCTCCGGTGAGAGGTAGGCGTCCATGCCCGCCAGTTTAGAGAAAGAAAATGCGGGTACCTTCACATAATACCGGGATTTTTCCTCGGGATAGATCCGCGTGATCCCCTGCTCCCGGAGGGATACCCCCAGCATGGCCAGGGTGCCGATGTCCGCCAGGGGATAACCAGTCGCCTTGGACAGGAAGGGAACGGTGCGGGAAGACCGAGGATTCACCTCGATGATGTAAACCCTCTCGGAGGGATCCACGATGAACTGAATATTGAAGAGTCCCTTGATGCCGATCCCCAGTCCCAGCCTCTCGGTGTAATCCAGAATCGTGTGTTTCACTTCCCTGGAGAGACTGACGGGGGGATAGACGCTCATGGAGTCCCCGGAGTGAACCCCGGTGCGCTCCACCAGTTCCATGATGCCGGGAACGAATACATGCTCGCCGTCGCAGACCGCATCCACTTCCACCTCTTTGCCCCGGATATATTTGTCCACCAGTACCGGCTTTTCTTCGTCGATAGCCACAGCGTTCTTCAGATAATCCCACATGGATTCTTCTTTCGCCACGATCTGCATAGCCCGGCCCCCCAGCACAAAACTCGGGCGGACCAGCACCGGATAGCCGATCTCGCGGGCGGCACGAACCCCCTCTTCGATACTGGTGACGGCCCTGCCCTCCGGCTGAGGGATATGCAGCGAGAGCAGCAGTTTTTCGAAGGAATCCCGGTTCTCTGCCCGGTCAATGGCGTCGCAGTCCGTCCCGATAATGCGGACGCCCCGCGCCTTCAGAGAGTCCGCCAGATTGATGGCCGTCTGGCCTCCCAGAGTGGCAATGACCCCCTCCGGCTGCTCCAGGAGAATGACATTCATCACGTCCTCGGTGCAGAGGGGCTCAAAATACAGCTTGTCGGAGCAGGTGTAATCCGTGGAGACGGTCTCGGGATTGTTGTTAATAATGACAGCCTCATAGCCGGCTTTCTGAATCGTCTGCACCGCATGTACAGTGGAATAGTCAAATTCCACCCCCTGGCCGATGCGGATCGGACCGGAGCCAAGCACCAGAATCTTCTTCCGCCCAGAGACGCGGGACTCATTTTCCTCCTCATAGGTGGAATAGAAATAAGGAATGTAGCTTTCAAACTCCGAGGCACAGGTGTCGATCATCTTATAGACCGGCATAATCCCGTTTTCCCGGCGCAGGTCAAAAATCTCCTCTTCCCTCATTTCCCAAAGCTCCGCGATCTCGTGATCGGAAAATCCCAGCCTCTTTGCCTCCCGGAGGGTCTCCGGATCCCCGTATTCTTTCCGTATCTCCACCTCCGCCTTCACGATATTTCGGATCTTTACGAGGAAGAACCGGTCGATGGCCGTCACTTCCGCGATTTTTTCCGCAGAAACTTCCCGGCGGAAGCACTCGGCGATGGCGAAGATCCGGTCGTCGGTTCCGATCCGGATATATTCCATCAGTTCCTCCACCGGCATCCCGTCAAATTTCTTCAGCCGTAGATGCCAGACCCCCGTCTCCAGCGAGCGGATCCCCTTCAGCAGGCTCTCCTCCATAGTTCTCCCGATGCTCATGACCTCCCCTGTCGCCTTCATCTGGGTGGACAGGGAATTGTTGGCATCGGCAAATTTGTCAAAGGGGAACCGCGGAATTTTCGTCACCACATAGTCCAAGGCCGGTTCAAAGGAGGCCGGCGTATTGGCGATGGGAATCTCGTCCAGGGTCATGCCTACACCGATTTTCGCCGATACCCTGGCAATGGGATAGCCACTGGCCTTGGAGGCCAGTGCGGAGGAGCGGGAAACCCGGGGATTCACTTCGATCAGATAATACCGGAAGGAATGGGGATCCAGAGCGAACTGAACATTGCAGCCGCCTTCGATCTGAAGCGCCCGGATAATTTTCAGTGCGCTGTCCCGGAGCATCTGATATTCTTTGTTGGTCAGGGTCTGGGAGGGGCAGACCACGATGGAGTCTCCCGTGTGGATTCCCACCGGATCCAGGTTCTCCATGTTGCAGATCGTGATGGCGGTGTCATTGGCATCCCGAATCACTTCGTACTCAATTTCCTTGAACCCTTTGACGCTTTTTTCGATCAGCACCTGCCGGACCGGGGAGAGCTCCAGAGCATGGCGGATCAGCGCCGTCAGCTCCTCCTCATTTTCCGCGAAACCGCCCCCGGTGCCGCCCAGGGTAAAGGCCGGCCGCAGAACCACCGGATACCCGATCTTCTCCGCCACGGCCCGCCCTTCTTCCGCCGAAGAGGCAATGTCCGAAGGGAGGACCGGCTCCCCCAGTTCCGTGCAGAGCTGCTTGAACTCTTCCCGGTCCTCGGCCCTCTCGATGGAGCGGCTGCGGGTTCCCAGGAGCTCCACCCGGCATTCCGCCAGAATTCCCTTCTTCTCCAGCTGCATGGCAAGATTCAGTCCGGTCTGCCCCCCGATACCGGGAAGAATGGCATCCGGCCGTTCGTAACGTATTATTTTGGCGATATATTCCAGGGTCAGGGGTTCCATGTAGACCTTGTCCGCGATGGAGGTATCCGTCATGATGGTGGCCGGATTGGAATTGCAGAGAATGACTTCATACCCTTCCTCCTTCAGAGCCAGGCAGGCCTGGGTCCCGGCATAGTCAAACTCCGCCGCCTGCCCGATCACAATGGGGCCAGAGCCGATCACCAGTATTTTATGTATATCTGTTCTCTTCGGCATCTTCTAACCCTCCATCCACTGAATAAATTCGTCAAACAGATAGCTGCTGTCCTGGGGGCCTGGTGCGCTCTCCGGATGATACTGGACGCTGAAAACCCGGTCCCGTGGGCAGGACACCCCCTCCACCGTCTGATCCAGCAGGTTGATATGGGTGACCGTAAGATCCGTCGCCCCGAGACTGTCCCGGTCCACTGCATAGGAATGATTCTGGGATGTGATCTCGATCTTCCCGGTCCGAAGATTTTTCACGGGATGATTTCCTCCCCGGTGGCCGAACTTCAGCTTATAGATTTCAGCGCCATAGGCCAGGGAAAGAATCTGATGCCCCAGGCAGATGCCAAAAATGGGAACACTTCCGATCAGCTCCCGGACCGTCTGAATGGTCTCCGGCACATCCCGGGGATCCCCCGGTCCGTTGGAGACAAAGATCCCGTCCGGCTTCCACGACCGGATATCCTCCGCCTTCGTGTTCCAGGGCACCACCGTCACCCGGCAGCCGCGTCGGTTCAGGGAGCGGACGATATTCTGCTTCATTCCACAGTCCAGCGCGACCACATGATATCTCTCTTCCTCCGGCACCGCGGTCCAGACCTTCCGGCAGCTCACCCGGGAAACCGCATCCCGGGGCAGTTCACATCTTGCGAGAATCTTCCTTCCCTCTTCCAGGGAAGTATCGATCCCCGTAATCAGTGCCTTCCGGCTCCCCACATCCCGGATCGAGCGGTTGAGACGCCTTGTATCCACCCCGCTGATCCCGGCGATATGATATCGCTTCATGACCGAATCCAGGGTTTCCCGGCACCGGAAATTGGAGGGCTCATCGTTATACTCATGCACGATCAGCGCTCCTGCCGATGGATTTGCAGTCTCGTAATCCTCCTCCGCCATCCCGTAATTACCGATCAGAGGGTAGGTCATCACCACCGCCTGATCCGTGTAGGACGGATCCGACAGAATCTCCTGGTAACCCACCATGGAGGTATTGAACACAATCTCCAGTATTTTCCCCGCATCGTCGCCGAAGGAATACCCCGGAAATTCCTGGCCGTCCTCGAGAATTATTTTCCTGTCATATCTTTTTTTCATGGTTTTCCCTTCCGGCGGGACAGCAGGCCATGCCCGTTATCCCTTTATTATACAAAGAAAAAAGGCGTCTCTGAGCCTGTCGACTCAAAGACGCCTTTGTCTTTTACTTCAATATACTGCTGATACTACGGAATGCTCTGTGCTTCGCACTCCTGGTATCAGTATTTTATTTCTCAGCCAGTTTAACCAGCTTCTCGTATTTCTCCTTGGCATAGCCTTCGGCCTTGTTGAAGAGTTTCTCGGCGCGGGCCGGGTTCTTCAGTGCCAGAGAGGTGTAACGAACTTCGCCCTTGATGAATTCCTGATAATCGGCTTTCGGCTCCTTGGAATCCAGCTGGAACGGGTTCTTGCCCTCAGCGGCCAGACGAGGATCATAACGGAAGGTGTGCCAGTATCCGGCCTCAACGGCTTTCTTCTCTTCGGTCTGAGCCTTGCTCATGCCGGTACGGATTCCGTGAGTGATACAAGGAGCGTAAGCAATGATCAGGGAAGGTCCGTTGTAGGACTCAGCCTCGGTCAGAGCCTTGATGGTCTGGTTGTAGTCAGCGCCCATGGCGATCTGTGCTACATATACATAACCATAGCTCATGGCGATGGCTGCCAGGTCTTTCTGCTTCACTTCTTTACCGCCGGCTGCGAACTGAGCTACCGCACCAACGTTGGTAGCCTTGGAGGCCTGTCCGCCGGTATTGGAGTAAACCTCGGTATCGAATACCATGATGTTGATATCTTTTCCGCTGGCGATGACATGATCAAGTCCGCCGAAACCGATATCATAGGCCCATCCGTCACCGCCGAAGATCCACTGGC
>CAMOYN010000094.1 GCA_946630035.1 uncultured Lachnospiraceae bacterium | reverse complement strand
GACAGGAACATCAGGATGAAAGTAAAGAAGCTGATCCCGATCAGAACCAGAATGATCTGAAGGAATCTTCTCACCAACTGCTTTCCACTCACGTCATTTTCCTCCTTACAATTGCTGAAGCACCGGCAGAACCTTCGAAATTTCGATATGCCGGCCGCGCCTGAGTGCGAAATCATACAAAAAAGGCGCCCGCTTCTCGCGGACGCCGGAATCAGCTGTCAAAAGATCTGGTCAGACTCTATTACCACAATTAATGCAGAAAAAAAGTCACCCTCATCTGACAATGCCGGATATTCCCTGTCGACCGCAAGAATATCGAACCACGAACAAGCAGGTATCCTGGCTTGGATTCAACACTTGCGAAAGCCTTCCCAGACAGATGTCCAGTGACCGAAAACCGAACCTCGGTTTTCTCTTCGCTCGCTCCTCCTCACAGTGACGGGATCGCAACGGATTTTCACCGTTTTCCCTTTTGCATCAAAAAGAACTTGCCCGATGATTGTCATGACAGAATATGCCTTTTACACATACCCATATCTTCTTACATTTTCCTATATTTGTCTGCTATTAACAAGTTTCATAATATGCAATATATAATTATATGTTGCATATTATTGATTTTGCAACTAACCAGTGTTATACTCTAAATACAAAATTCCGAAAGAAGGTATTCTATGATCCGCAGGCCCTCCACCGAAGACATTCTGGGACAGTCCCTTCACGAACTGATGGGAAGCAAACCCCTCGGCAAAATCACCGTAAAAGAAATTGCCGGCAACTGTGGTATGACCACCATGACATTCTACCGGCATTTTCATGACAAATATGAACTGGCTTTCTGGATTCAGCGTCAAAGTGTGGCCCCGGGGATTCTGCGCCTTAGCCCGGATTATACATGGAAGGATTTTCTGCAGGACCGGGTCTCCTACCTGGTAGAAGACCGTCGTTTCTACATCAATCTGTACCGGGATAATTCCGGCCAGATCCGTTTTATGGAGCGGTTCGCCCAGAACCATTTCCGTCTCCTGGAATCCCGTCTTAAGGAGTATTATCATCTGGATTCCCTCTCTGAAGACGTATCCTTTGAACTGCAGTTCTACCTGGCAGGATGCTCCCTGTTTCTTGAAACCTGGCTCTGCAGCGGAATGAAATACTCCCAGGACAAGCTCATAGAGCACTTCATCCGGGTCATCCCCTCTTCTCTCCGGCCCTATCTGGATTTTGCATGATATGTTTTTCCCAATTCAACGCGGTCCCGAAATTCGACTCCATCCCGGCCATGGCCCAGGCGCAGACCAGTACGACCCCCGTCCGCAGGGCCGTCGCCAGGGTAGAATCCGTCTTCCGAATCCCGTGTTTTGCCAGGATGGTCGATCCGGCGGAACATATCGCCGAAAGCCATGCCATCATCATCCACATAGATTCCCCTCCCTTCAGACTGCGTGGGGCTGTTCCGAGTGTGCGGAATTGACGTTCTGTTTCAGATGATGCCGCAGCATTGACCGGTACCGGGGCAGAATCATCGCTATCATCAGCAGCCAGCTGAGATCATAGGCCAGATAGACCACCTTCATGGAAGGGAAGAAGGGGATCACGGCCCGGCACCAGGCCACCCGGAAAAAGCAGTAGCAGAACATGGTGCACAGCATAGGATAGGAGGTATCTCCCATCCCCTTGACTGCCCCCAGCCAGACCTGAATCATGGCATACAGCACATAGAGGGGGAAGGTATAGAGAACCGCCTCTCCTGCATTCTGCAGGATCGCGGCATCCCCGGTAAAGATCCGGAGAAAGGCACCGGAGCCTGCCATCAGCAGAAAACTGAAAGGCAGAGTGAAACAGATCACTGTGCGAAGACTCAGATTCACCGCCTGGCGGATCCGGTCAAAACGGCCGGCCCCCAGATTCTGACCGACAAATCCGGTCAGGGCGATGCCGTAGGCAAAGGAAGGGAAATACAGGAAACCTTCCAGCTTCGCATAGACCGTCATACCGGCCACCGCCGCCGCCCCGAAGGAGTTGATGCTGATCTGCACCAGCAGCGAAGAAATACTCATAAATATGGCCTGCATCCCGGCCGGTATTCCGCTCTGAAGGATCCTGCGCAGCTCCCCCGCGGAGAGTCCCGGAGCGGTCCACACAGGACGGTACTCCGGCTCCAGTTTCGAGAATCGCCACAGAATCGCCAGCCCCAGGAAACACTGGGAGATCAAAGTGGCCCAGGCGGCTCCGGCTACTCCCAGAGAAAATCCAGCCACCAGAAGGAGATCCAGCACCAGGTTCAGGAGAGCCGAGGCGCCAAACAGACGCATCGGGGAAACCGTGTCCCCCAGGGACCGCAGCACGGCGGTTCCCACGTTATAGATCAGCTGGGCAGCAATGCCCAGCAGGCATATGCGAAAATAGACCGAGGCCGCTCCATGGATCTCCGGAGGGCAGTGCAGCGCCACCAGAATCCGGTCGGTGAGAAGAAGTCCGAACACCGTAAACAGACAGCCCGCCCCGGCCGCCAGCCGGAAGATACTCTGAAGTGTTTTCTTCAGCGGCTCATATTGTTTCCCGCCAAAGAGACGGGCGGTCTCCACACTGACACCGGAAGAAAATCCGATAAAGAAATTGATGAGAACCGACAGGAGCAGCCCCGCCGTCCCGGTGGCCGCCAGAGCATAATCTCCCCCGAACCGGCCCACCACGGCACAGTCGGCGATATTATAAAACTCCTGCAGCAGCTGCGAGATCAGCACCGGCACGGCAAAATGAAGAAGGGTACAGCCAATCGGTCCCTGATCCACATGAACGACTTCACATTTTCTCATTCTACCGCCTCCGTTCCCTCTCTGCCATGCTGCATCCCACACACGGTGCCCACGACTCTCAAGTAAGTCTTGAACCATTTCCAGTATAAAGAAAAAAACCTGTCTCCGATATGACAGGTTTTTTATGATATGGGTATAAGAAATTGTTATAAGTGCATTTTCCGCCGGATTTCCCCGATAAATGCCTCCGCCTCCGGACGAAGGGGGCGGTTGTCCGGCATCAGATAGCCAAAGGAAACCTGATTTTCAAATCCCTCAATCCGGGTCATGGAGAAATCATATTTCCCAAAGGCACCGTCTATCCAGTAGGATCCCACATTGCACAGCTCCGTCCGCTGAAGCATCCGGATCATCATATGATCACTGTTGGTGCGGATCACTTTCCGCAGAGACAGCGTTCCGTTTCGAAAGGCCGGGACATCCTGGAGCAGATCCTCCACGGCAAAAAAATCGTCCTCCAGCTGGATGAAAGATCCCTCTGCCAGTTCCTCCGGCGTCACACTCTCCCGCCCGTAAAAAGGGCTCTTTTTCCCGGAGTGAAGCACCAGATCCGAAGTCCGCAAAGACACATAGGAGAGATGCTTTCTCTGAATCATATAACGGAAGGCCGACAGCTTGTCCGCCGGCAGAAACAGGAGACCGCAGTCATACTGTTTTTCCAGCAGCAGATGCATCATCTCCTCGATCCCGCACTCCGTATACTGCAGCAGCATCCCTTCAGCCATCTTTTCCTGAAAGAAATCCCCGGCCAGAAAGGCCAGGCTGCTGCTGGGATTGACGGCGATCCGCAGGCACGGCTCCGCCGCCTCCTGACAGATATCCCGGATCATCTGGGACTGCTTCAGGATATTATTCACATAGGAATAGATCTGCTCTCCCTCTTCGCTCAGGGAGATGCCGCTGGAGCGCCGCACGAATAACGTGACCCCCAGTTCCTTCTCCAGGCTCCGGATCACCATGCTCACATGGGGTTGGGTCGTATAGAGCTCCTCTGCCGCCCGGGTCAGGGAGCCACAGCGGGCACTCACCTGAAAATACTCCATCTGCTGCAGATTCATATGGCCGCCTTTCTCCCTCTCTTCATCCATGCCAGTAACAGGACTCCGGCCACAAGAGCCAGCAGCCCGATAAACTGGGAGGTGGACAGCGGTCCTACGGCGCCGCGGATCAGATCCCCCCGCCAGAATTCCACCAGGAAGCGCCCGGCACTGTACAGAATCAGATACATGGCCGTCGTCTCACCACTGTGTTTTTTTCTTTTATAGTCGTACCAGACCAGGATGGCAAACAGCAGGAAGTCCCCGCCGCTGGAAATCAGCTGGGTCGGCACCAGCCTCACATGATTCGGTGCGAATTCCGAGTGGGAAAACATGATGGAAAAGGCACTGTCCGTCTCCACGCCGTAGCAGCAGCCCGCAAAAAAACATCCCAGACGCCCGAATCCCTGGGCCAGGGCCACCGCCGGCATACTGATGTCAAAATAATCCCCGGCCGGCAGACCCTTGACGCGGCAGTAAAGCCAGCCGCCGAAGAGCCCCCCCAGGATTCCCCCAAACACCACCCACCCGGTGGACAGGGAATCCGCCAGCAGGGATGGATCCTTCAGGATCTGAGGCAGAATCGTGAGAAGATACAGTAATTTGGATCCTGCATATCCCGCCACCAGACAGGAAATCAGCAGTCCCAGAATCGAATCCTCGTTCAGTTTTCGTTTCTTCGCCTGGTTTTCCACCCAGAAATAGGCAGAAAAAATTCCGATGGCTGTCATCAGACCGTAGGTATGAAAGGACAGCGGCCCGATGGAAAATAAATCATTATACATGTGAAACCTCAATTAATGGCAACATTCATGGCCGGCGTGATCCCCGTGGCCGGCGTGGTCTTCATGGCCGGCGTGATCTCCGTGACCGGCGTGGTCTTCATGACTGGCATGATCCCCGTGGGATGCCTTCTTCCGGAAGATGGGATGCTTATATCTCCCGTGCTTTTCGTCCGTGTTGCCATAGTGAATGGCTCCGCAGCGGGCGCATCCCAGGCACAGGACGCACTGATCCTTCACCCAGGTGGGCACTCCGTCGATCAGGCGGATCGCCCCGCAGGGACAGCGGTTCTCACAGGCGTGGCAGCTGACGCACTGATCATCCACCCAGAACTTATCCGTTTTTCTCCCTTTCCGGTACATGGCATAGGCCGCCCGGGAAGCCAAACGCACCGCTGCAGATGACCGATAGGCAATACCCTTCTCCTCCATACCGTTCATCCCCAGCAGAATATCCGCCTTGATCTCTTCCACCGTCTCCTCCGCCGCCAGCAGGATCTTCTCCTGCTCTTCTTCGGAAGGAATCGGAAACATGATAAAATAATTATCCGGCATCGGCAGTTTGTAGGCCCGGTCCAGGACAATCCCTTTCTTCTTCAGGAGATCCTCCATCATCCCGTCGGCCCCGGCCGGTGCTCCTCCGCAGGTCATCACCGCATAGGTGAAGACGGGATCTGCGCCGGAGAGACGAAGTTTTCTCACAAACCACTCCACGATATTGGGCACGCCGGAGAAATAGACCGGGAACACAAATCCCAGAGCTTCCCCCTCCGTCAGTTCATAATCATATTTTTTCCCTTTTACAGATGTTCCGATGGAGATCAGTTTTTCCCCTTCCTGCTGCAGCATCTGTGCCGCCGCCTGGGAATTTCCCGTACCGGTAAAATAAAAAATCATATACAGTCCCCTTTCCCTGCTGTTGTCCTGCGGATTGTCCTCCAGGATGTCTTTTCCCCTGTTGTTGTCCTCTATGTTATCCTTTTCCTCCGGCCCTGTCAAGAGAGAGGCATTCGGAGTGGGCCCTCCCGAGACCTCCATGGAAATCGGAGAGGGCCGTGCCCGGTAAGACACGACCCTCCTTCGGTTTTATCTCGGAAGCAGATAAGACTCCCACCTCTGCAGAGGCTACCGCTGCAGCACTTCTTTCGGATCGGTGTATTTCAGTCCCAGGGCCTCCGCGACACCGGGATATGTGCATTTCCCGTCATAGCAGTTAAGCCCCTCCATCAGTCCCGGATCCTTCCGGCAGGCTTCTTCCACTCCCAGGTTTGCCAGAGCCAGTCCGTAGGGAAGGGTGGCATTGGCCAGGGCCTGGGTGGAGGTGCGAGGCACGGCGCCGGGCATATTGGTCACACAATAATGGATGATTCCGTCGGTCACAAAGACCGGATCGTCATGGGTTGTGGCATGACTGCTCTCGGCATTTCCTCCCTGGTCGATGGCAACATCCACGATCACAGAGCCGGATTTCATGAGTTTCAGATCTTCTTTCTTTATCAGCTGAGGGGCTGTTGCGCCGGGTACCAGAACCGCTCCTACCACCAGGTCGGCCTGTTTTATGGCTTCCAGTACATTCCCACGGCTGGCGTACATCGTACTGATCTGTTTCTGGAATATGTCATCGAGATAGGAAAGCCTCTCCAGGCTGATATCCAGCACCGTTACATTGGCTCCCATGCCGACCGCCATCTTCGCTGCATTGGTTCCTACGTTTCCTCCGCCCAGAATCACAATATTCCCCCGGGCCACACCGGGAACCCCGGCCATCAGAACGCCTCTTCCCCCGAAGGTTTTTTCCAGATACTTTGCGCCTTCCTGGATGGCCAGACGTCCGGCAATATGACTCATGGGAGCCAGACAGGGAAGACCACCCCGCCGCCCTACGATCGTCTCATAGGCGATGGCTTTTACTTTCTTTTCCAGGAGCGCCTCGGTCAGCGGGGCGTTGTCCGCCAGGTGCAGATAGGTGTAGAGGATCTGCCCTTCCCGGAAGAAGCGGTACTCTCCGGGGACAGGCTCTTTCACCTTTACGATCATCTCTGCGCTCTCCCAGATCTCCTCTGCGGTCTCCACCAGCCGGGCCCCGGCTGCCGCATATTCTTCGTTTTCGAATCCTGAGCCGATACCGGCCCCTTTCTCCACCAGAACCGTGTGACCGGCATGAACATAGTCACTGACATTTCCTGGCGTAAGTCCTACCCGAAATTCATTATTCTTGATCTCTTTGGGAAGTCCGATAATCATTTTTTATCCTCCTGTTCGTAGATTTAAATTTGCAGAAATGGTATACTGGAATAAATCATGTTATGAGAGGATCTGTATATATGGTACGAGGAATCGGTGTGGATACGGTGGATATCCGGCGAATTGAGAAGATGCTTACGGAGCGGCCGGATTCCGCCTTTTTCCGCCATGCCTATACGGAAGCGGAACTGGCGGCTGTGCCGGATACAACGTCGGTTCACCGCCGGGCCGAATACCTGGCGGCCCGTTTTGCCGTCAAGGAAGCTGTTTTTAAAGCCGTCGCTCATCTGACGCCGAAGCGGGCCTTTGATTTTCGTTTTGTGGAAACCCTGAACCGGGAAGACGGCAGTCCTTTTATCTCTCTCACAGAGGAACTGAAACCGGTTCTGGAAGCGGCGGGGGTGGATACATTACACCTGTCCATCACGACGGAAACGGATTACGCAACCGCCTTCGTGGTGGCATGTCAGGGTAATCATTGACCCGGTTTTTCCATCTGAGCCCGGTATTTCCCGCCGATCCGGGAGCCGTCCTTCATGGTACTGCCCCGGACGATGCTTCCCATCCCGTATTTTCCGCGGATGGCGTCCATGGCCTGATCTACTTTTCTCTGACGCTCCTTGTCGGCTTCTTTTTCTTTAAATAATGTCATCTGCTGATAGCTTTCATGGGTGATCCCGGTAAGGGCCACTCCCATGAGCCGCACCGGCATCTCCCCGTCCCACAGTTCGTGCAGCAGAGATTTCGCCGCCTGATAGATCTCTTCCGTCACATCGGTGGGATTGTACAATTTCTGCTGATGAGAATGATCTTTAAAAGACTGGGACCGGATGGTGACGGAAACACAGTCCGTGCGGAAATCATCGGACCTCAACTTCGCCGTCACGCAGTCCACCAGATGCCTGAGGATCGGTTCCGCCGCCTCAAAGCCGGTCATATCTTCCTCAAAGGTGGTCGAGATGCTGTAGCCCTTCGCATCCCGCGGAGCGGAAGCCACCGGCGAGTCGTCCACGCCATTGGCATACTTCCATATCTGTGTTCCCAGTTTCTTCCCCACCAGTTTCTGCACCTGGCTCTCCGTGCAGGCCGCCAGTTCTCCGATGGTCCGGATCTTTCCCCGGCGCAGCCGTTCCGCCGTGGCATGCCCCACGGTGATCAGATCGGAGACCGGCAGCGGCCAGAGTTTCTGTGGTATCTCTTCTTTAAATAAGGTGTGTACCTTATCCGGTTTTTCAAAATCACTGGCCATCTTCGCCAGCAATTTGTTGGGAGCGATACCTACATTGACGGTAAATCCCAGGGAGTCCCGAATCTTGTTCTTGATCTCATAAGCCGTTGCCATCGGATCCGGATAGATCAGTTCCGTGCCGCTCATATCCAGAAAAAGCTCATCGATGGAGAACTCTTCCACCGCCGGCGCGTAGGACCGGCAGATATCCTTGAACTGACGGGAACACCGGTTGTACAGATGAAAATCCGGCGGAGCGATTACCAGGTCCGGGCATTTTCTCAGTGCGAGGGCGATAGGCTCCCCGGTGCGGATCCCGAATCTTTTGGCCGGGATCGATTTGGCCAGCACCACGCTGGTCCGGTTTGCCGGATCTCCGCTGATCACCGCCGGAATCTCCCGCAGATCCGATTCTCCGTTCTTTACCCTCCGGGACGATTCCCAGGAAAGAAAGGCACTGTTCACATCAATATGAAAAATCAGACGATCCATCGGAATTCCCTCCTCCCTTCCCTGATACTTACGGAAAGCGACACTCTCCCAGGCAGGTAAAATGATGTCTACTCGTTCATCTGCACCCCGGCGGGATCCACACCCATTTCATTCAGCCGGCGGTTAACATAGGTGATCACTTCTTCCGGGTCCAGACCATGCACCAGGCTCGCATCCCGCAGAGACTCTGCCGCGGAGGCCGGACAGCTGACGCATCCCATCCCGCATTCCATCAGAGCAATGGCTGCCTCCGGGAATTTCAGAACGATATCTCCGGTCAGCATCTCCGGTGTTACATAAATATTCTCTTCCATATCCATACCCCTTTCGTCTGTACGTTTTTTGGTATTGTTCGTTTATCGTTTTGGGTTTTGCATGTTTTTGGTGCGGTAATATCTGTCACTTCTACTATATCACATTTTTTGACAAAGGCCACAAATTCATGCCATTTTTTATTCCTGTTTTTATAAAAGCAGCATGATCAGCGGAATCGTCACCAGGCAGCAGATGGAGGATACCGGCCGTGATCACCGGCACCACAATCAGACGCATCCCTGTGCAGGAGATCGCGTCTTTATCCCGGAAAGCCTCCCAGATTCTTCCCTGGGACAGGCTCCATCCGATCAGGAACATGGAAAGGGGGGTGGTTATTCCTCCGAAACCACTCACCACGGTGCGCAGGGTCTCCGGAACCGGAATCTGTGCGTTCAAGACTCACTTGCGAGTCTTGCGCGCCGTGTGCGGGGTGCCGTATGGCACCTTCCGCACCGCA
>CAMOYN010000093.1 GCA_946630035.1 uncultured Lachnospiraceae bacterium | reverse complement strand
ACATTCACCTGAAGCTGCTTCCTCTGGCCTCGGGTCAGGGATAAGGTCATTCTCCGGATCCCGTCCTCCGCCCGCACCGGATGCAGTCCTTCCCCGGACGGAGCATAACGGTCGGCAGACAGGCTATAAGGCGTCCTGCCGGACGAATCATAACGGCCGGCAGACAGGCCGTACGACCCTTCCCCGGCTGCGGCCAGAACGGGAAGGCTCACCAGCAACCCCAGAATGCAAAACAGAAATAGTAACAGATTCTTCCTCAAAGATTCACCTCCGGATAATACTGAAAAAAACTACGTGAAATTATACCATATCTGAAATAGGAAGCAATCCTTTTTTTCTTGCAATCTATGGACAGAAAGATTATAATGACCATAGGAGCGTGACAATATTCTGCTGACGGAAAGAACCCTCTGGGATTATCGCCATGCTCGCAGAAAATACCAGAACACATCCACTAAGGAGGAAACGTATGAATTTATTAGGCATGTTGTTAAGCTCTCTGATGTCTTCGTCTTCCGTGAATTCGATGTCAGGCAAGACCGGTCTTTCATCCAAGCAGATTCAGAAACTGGTGGCACTGGCCGTGCCGATCCTTCTGAAAGCATTGACGAGCAACGCCTCTTCCACATCCGGTGCTACATCCCTGCTCGGAGCGCTGATGCAGCACACCAACAGAAGCAGCTTTGCCGATCAGATCGCAGAAGCAGACACCGAAGATGGTGACAAGATCGTGCATCATATTCTTGGCGACAACTCGGATCAGGTAGTGAGACAGCTGGCAACCGAGAGCGGCCTGGAAACCGATCAGGTAAATGCGGTTCTCGCCAATATGGCACCGGCTCTGATGAGCGGTGTATCCGCAGCCACCCAGCCCCAGCAGCAGGCACAGCCGGATGCTATGTCCGGACTGCTCGGCATGTTCGCCGGAGCACAGCCCCAGCAGCTGCAGCAGGAAGAACCCGCCATGGACATGGGCGCCCTCTCCGGCATTCTGGGAATGATCGGCGGAGCTAAGCCCCAGCAGCTGCAGCCCGAACAGCCCCAGCAGAGCGGCCTGGGAGCCCTCGGAAGCCTCCTCGGTATGTTCGGCGGCGCCGCCCAGCAGGAAGAAGAGCCCCAGGTAGCCGACGGCAGCGACCTCCTCAGCTCCCTTCTCACCCTTATGAAGTAAACATCAAGAACCCCTTGGCGTTTGATGTACATTATGATATCCCCTGCAGGCATCTTCGGATGCCTGCAGTTTTTGTGTGCTTTACAGGGGAAGTATTGACATCCCACAAGAAACCTTTGTATAATCGTCGGCGGAAGAATAATTGATAAGATCGGGATTTCCTGCCGACAAAGGCGGAAGCCCGGCAGGAGTAAAAAATGAAGGTATTTATTGATAAATCGATCCACTATTTTGCCCACTGGAAGATCTATGTGCGGGCGATGGCAAAATGGTTCGGAATGGCGATCCTGACGGGGACGCTCTGTGGTGTGGTCGGGACCTGTTTTCATGTAGGCGTGGAAGAGGCCACAAAGTTTCGCGGCACGCATCCCTGGCTTTTGTATCTGCTGCCCCTGGCGGGTCTCCTGATCGTCGGGCTGTATCATTTCAGCCATGTGGAGGGTCAGGGAACCAACAATATTATTAAGGAAGTTCAGTCGGGACAGGGCGTTTCGCTGAGACTGCTCCCGGCCATTTTTCTGTCTACTTTCCTGACGCATCTGTGCGGTGGTTCGGCGGGTAGAGAGGGAGCCGCGCTGCAGATGGGCGGAGCCATCGGATATCAGTCCGGCCGGCTGCTTCACCTGGATGATAAGGACATGCGCATGGCTACCATGATCGGTATGGCAGCTTTCTTCTCGGCGCTTTTCGGAACCCCGCTGGGGGCGACCGTGTTCGCCATGGAAGTCATCAGCGTGGGCTTAATCTACCACGCCGCCATGGTTCCCTGCCTGCTGGCCGCCCTGATCGCCTACGAGATCTCCCTGGTATGCGGCGTGGAACCGACCCGGTTCACCGTCACCATGCCGGAGACGGGAAGCATCCTGATGATCCGGATCGCCGTGCTGGCCATTCTCTGCGCCCTGGTCTCCGTGGTGTTCTGCGAACTGCTGCATTTTATTGAGAGACAGCTGGAAAAATATCTGAAAAATCTCTGGATACGGGCCGTCGTCGGCGGTGTGCTGATCATCGCCATGACCCTCCTGTCCGGAACCACCGATTACAATGGCGCCGGCATGCAGGTAATCACCGCCGCCGTAGAAGAAGGCCAGGCCTTCCCCGCAGCCTTCCTGCTGAAAATCCTCTTCACCGGCATCACCCTCGGCGCAGGGTTCAAAGGCGGCGAAGTGGTACCTTCCTTCTTCGTAGGAGCCACATTTGGATGCGTTGTGGGACCTCTGCTCGGAATTCCCGCCGGATTCGCCGCTGCAGTGGGACTCGTCTCCGTATTCTGCGGAGCCACCAACTGCCCCCTGGCCTCCATATTCCTCGCCGTGGAACTCTTCGGAGCCCCCGGCCTCCTGTACTTCGCCTCAGCCTGCGGCCTGAGCTACGTATTCTCCGGATACGACGGCCTCTACTCCAGCCAGCGCATCCTCTACTCCAAACTGAAAGCCCAGTACATCGACGTCCACACCAACGCCCACCACGCCGGCGAAATGACCCCCGGCGAGAGAAAATTTCCCTGATAAATACATAGGAAATGCAAGGTTTTTCTCGCCTTTTTGAAATAGTTGTGCTATACTATTATTTACTGTATATTTCTGTATGATTTTGCGCAGAATATAGATTCCGGAGGAGGGCTGCCTGTGATCAGCAAAGAAAAAGTAATGATTATGACAAAGGCTGCGATGGAAGAGTCGCGTACGCGCTCCCGCAGATACCCTGCCTCCCGGTATTTCCCGGAAGACTATGTGGGATTTCAGGTGCTGAAAGGGATTATCGGCGTGACCTTTCTCTTCCTGCTGGTGGTAGGAGGATGGGCTCTTAGCACGGCGGATACCTGGATGACCTGGTCTTTTACCCGTCTCTGGGAGATACTGATACAGCTATTTATCATATATATAGCCATTGTCCTGGCGGCGGCAGTGATTCTGCTGCTGGTCTACTCTCTTCGATATTACCAGTCGAAGCAGAGGATGAAAGAAGAAGAGTACCAGCTGAAGAAACTGTGCCGGTATTATGAAAAGGAAGAATGGGGTGAGTGACAGTGGAAGGTTTTCTGGATATACAACAGAGAGTAAAGGGCTGGTTCGCAAATTATGAGATGTACCTGATACCGGCCTTGAAATTTTTTACAATGATGGCGGTTCTGCTGACGATGAACTGGCATCTGGGATACCGGCTGTTGCAGATGCGCTGGATTCTGGTCATTCTGGTTTCTCTGGTCTGCTGCCTGTTGCCCTGGAGCGGTATGACCGTGATTTCCGGTGTGTATCTGCTGGGACATGTCTCGGCGCTGACCTGGGAGGGAGCGGCTCTGCTGGCCACGGTTTTCCTGATCGCAGTGATGGTGCATTACCTGTTCCTGCCCGGCGGCAGCTTCCTGCTGGTGCTGGTACCCATGGCCTTTTATCTGAGGATTCCCTATCTGATTCCTCTGCTGGCCGGTATTTTCGGCACGGGACTGACCTTTATCCCGGTGGGTCTGGGCGTTGTGGTCTACTACCTGATGGCAGCCATCGAGAAAAATGCCATCTATCTCCTGGATCCCAGTCATCAGATTCAGGAACGTTTCCTGCAGATCCTGCAGACATTTGCCGGCAACCGGACCCTGGTGCTGGCGGCCGCAGCCTTCTGCCTCGTGGCGCTGGCGGTATATGGCATCAGTCACCTGTCGCTGGACTATTCTCCCTTTATCGCCGTGGGAGCCGGATGCGTTCTGCTTCTGCTCATTTATCTGATCGGCGGATTTCTGTTTGAGACGAATGTCTCGGTGGGAGGCACGCTGTTTGGATGCCTGGTCTGCACTTTGCTGGCAGAGTTCTTCACCTTCTGGCGCCGGACCCTGGATTATTCCCGGCCGGAGTTCCTGGAGTATGAAGATGACGAATATGTATATTTTGTAAAAGCAGTTCCGAAGATGGTTGTGGAGACACCGGATCCTCAGATCTGGGAGATCAGTTCCCGCCATTAGGACAGGAGGTCAGATGGAAGCGATATCGAGCTTAATCCGCATGTTGGGAACGATAGAGCTGCCGACGATTGGTGTTGCTGATATTCTGCAGATTATTGTAATCGCAGTTGTCTTGTACCATGTCCTGGTATGGATACAGAATACCCGGACATGGTTTCTGTTCAAAGGAATTTTGATTCTTCTGGTATTCTATATCGCAGCGGTTGTGCTGGAACTGAATACCATCTTGTTTATCGTACAGAATTCCCTGGGTGTATTTGTGACCGCCATGATCGTCGTATTCCAGCCGGAGCTGAGAAAAGCTCTGGAGCAGCTGGGGCAGGGAAATATGTTCTTTAATTTCCTTACCAATGATGTGATGGAGGGGGAGTTTGACCAGAAATGTATTGAAGAGCTGGTCAAGGCTTCCTTTGCGCTGGGGCGGACCCGGACAGGCGCACTGATCGTGATCCAGAGGCAGCTGTCACTGGACGAATATATACGGACGGGTATTGAAGTGGATGCAATTCTGACCAGTCCGTTGCTGATCAATATATTTGAACATAACACGCCGCTGCATGACGGCGCTGTTGTGGTACAGGGAAACCGGGTGGTTTCTGCCACCTGTTATCTTCCGTTGTCCAAAAATCAGGACATTTCCAAAGACCTGGGTACCAGACACCGTGCAGCGATCGGTGTCAGCGAGGTGACCGACAGCCTGACACTGGTGGTATCCGAGGAGACCGGCAAAGTTTCCGTGGCGGAGCACGGAGAACTGAGTCACGGACTCACCCCGGATCAGCTGCGGGAGCGCCTGATGGTGCTTCATACGCCAAAGGAGAACCGGACTTCGGCTTTCCGGTTCTGGAAAGGACGAAAGAAGAATGAAAACAACGATTCTGAATAACTGGTCGTTGAAGCTGCTTTCCATTGGCGTCGCGATCATTGTCTGGATGATTGTTGTGAATTACGACAATCCCTATACGACAAGGACCATATCCGGAATTCCGGTGGAGATCGTCAATGAAGACACGCTGACGAGGAACAACCAGACCTATACCATCAATGGCTCGCAGACAGCGACTATCCGGGTGAGAGCTCCGCGAAAAGTGGCTCAGAAACTGAAAGTGTCCGATTTTAAGGCAACGGCGAACTTCGCTCAGATCTATTCCCTGACCAATCAGGTTCCTATTACGGTTTCCTGCACCAACACGAGGGTGAACGAGGAGGAGATCACTCTGGTCACCCAGAGCCTTTCGATCAGTATCGAAGATATTACGACACGAAAGATCAATGTCTCGGTGAAGACGGTAGGGGAACCATCCGAGGGCTACCTGGTGGGAGCTATGCGTGCCTCGCCTTCCATCGTGACGATCCGTGCGCCTCAGTCGATCCAGGAACAGATCGGCAGTGTCGGTGTAGAGATCAACGTCGAGTCGATGTCCAAGGATTTCTCCCAGACGGCCACCCTGAAATATTATAATGCGATGGGCACGGAGCTGGATACCAGTGATATGAGCAAGCTTTCCGCCAGTATGACGGATATTTCGGTGGATGTTGAGATCATGAATGTGAAGAATGTCAACATCGCCTATAATGTCACCGGACAGGACAGTGTGGCGAAGGGTTACCGGTTTGCCGGAGCTTCGGTGGAACCGGAAAGCATAAAGATTTCCGGAAGACGTGCCGACCTGACAGAAATTTCAACGCTGGCTCTGCCGGAAGGGCAGCTGGATGTGTCCGGGGCCAGTGAGACGGTGACGAAAACCTTCCAGCTTTCCGATCTGGAACTGCCGGAGGGAATCGAACTGGTCGATTCGCCGGAGACGGTGATTACCGTTGTCCTGGAGATCGAGAAGCTGGCGACGAAGACCCTGGAAGTGGGTTATTCGGCGATGACCATCAAAAACCTGAATGAAAATCTGGTGATCAACAATGCCGATGATACGGTTCTGGCAGTCACTGTAGAGGGCCTGGATTCCGACCTGGAGGTACTGGAAGCCAGCGAGCTGGAAGTGACACTGGATCTGAATGGAATGACGGCCGGTACCCAGAGCGTGACGGCTCTGGTAACCGCACCGACAGGATTTAATGTGGTGGGAACCTATTCCGTACAGCTGGATCTGGTTCCCAGAAGCGCAACCACCAATGAGGTGGGAGCAGAGAGTACGGTTCGCGCGACCTATGGGGAAACAGCGACCGCAGCCCGCATGACAGCGGGAGCGGTAGAGTCGGGCAGCGAACGTATTAAAGTGGAAGAAACCGTCAGATCACAGGATGACTCCGAGAGCGGAGAGAAATCCGGCGAAGGCGTGATCGAATAGGAGGAAAATATGCTGAATTACGGACGTTACAAGAGGGTTCCGGTGGTAGATTATCCGGAGAGAGAATGGCCCAATAAGGAGATTCAGAAAGCACCGATCTGGTGCAGCGTGGATCTTCGGGACGGAAACCAGGCACTGATTGAGCCGATGGTGGTTTCCGAAAAGGTAGAGATGTTTAATATGCTGGTGAAGCTGGGCTTCAAGGAGATCGAAGTAGGATTTCCTTCCGCTTCTCAGCTGGAATTTGATTTCCTGCGTCAGCTGGTGGATCGCAAACTGATCCCGGAGGACGTGACCGTTCAGGTACTGGTACAGTGCCGTGAGCATCTGCTGCGCCGCACCTTTGAATCCATCAAAGGCCTGCCGAAGGCGATTGTGCATATTTATAATTCCACATCCACTCTTCAGCGAGATGTGGTTTTCGGGAAAACCCGGGATGAAATCACGAAGATCGCCACGGACGCAGCGAAGATGGTAAAGGATATGTCCGGAGATTTCGCCGGGAAACTGCAGATGGAGTATTCCCCGGAGAGCTTCACCGGCACCGAGCTGGACTATGCGCTGGAGATCTGCACCGCCGTGCAGGAGATCTGGCAGCCCACACCGGACAACAAGCTGATCATCAACCTTCCCTCCACGGTGGAGATGAATACACCGAACGTATACGCCGATCAGATCGAGTGGATGAGCCGTCATTTCAAGAACCGCGACACCATCACTCTTAGTGTACATCCCCACAATGACCGGGGAACCGGCGTGGCCGCAGCGGAGCTGGCCCTGCTGGCAGGTGCAGACCGCGTGGAAGGAACTCTGTTCGGTAACGGCGAGAGAACCGGCAACGTCGATATTACAACCATTGCCTATAACATGTTCTCCCAGGGCATCAATCCCGAGCTGAACCTGGAAGATGTGCGCTCGATTGCGGAAGTATACGAGCGCTGCACCAAGATGCGGATCCACGAGCGGCATCCTTACGCCGGCAAGCTGGTATTTACTGCCTTCTCCGGCTCTCACCAGGATGCGATCAACAAGGGCGTAAAGGCGATGAAGGACCGGAACAACCAGTTCTGGGAGGTCCCCTATCTGCCCATCGATCCCATGGATATCGGCCGCGAGTACGAACCCATCGTCCGCATCAACAGCCAGTCCGGAAAGGGCGGCGTAGCCTACGTCATGGAGTCAAACTTCGGATTCAAGATGCCGAAGGGAATGCACAAGGAATTCGCCGATGTCATTCAGGCTATTGCCGAGAAACAGGGCGAAGTGGCACCGGAATCCATCTACAACCAGTTTGAGGCACAATATCTCACGGCGAAAGAACCGTTTGAACTCATTCATTATGAAGTCACCGATATCGGAATGGATACCAGAGCCTCCGTGAAATTCCGCTATAAAGGCGAGATCATCGAGGCATCCGCTGTCGGAAACGGCCCCATCGACGCTGTCAAAGGGGCATTGCAGAGCAAAGTACAGATCAACGCCAAGGTACTGGACTACGACGAGCACGCCCTGACCCAGGGCTCCAAATCCAAGGCAGCCGCTTACATCCATATGGTAGACCTGGATACCGGAAAAGCAACCTACGGCGTCGGCATCAGCTCGAACATCACCCGGGCTTCCATCCGGGGCATCTTCAGCGCCCTCAACCGGCTGTATTAATTATAGAAAACGAATAAAATGCTTACGTTTTGAATTGTTAATTTGAACTGTTCGTATTTCAGGTATTTCACAAAAATACTACCTCCCATCGAATCAGCTTTATGGTTATTCGATGGGAAAAAGCTGTAATTGTTCGTTACTGATGGAATTAGATTAAAATACTACCCGAATACTACTATATTCTGGCTCTAAAATAGATAAAACAGGTAGTATTATCAGAAATCATAGCCGAAAACGAACATTACGTCTTTGCCTTGTCATTGTTTTATTGTTGTTTTGTCATCAATATATGATCGGCAGAAAAGCCGAAGGTAGTATTTTTTGCTTTTACATCTGTAAATGAACAAAGCACAAACCATTGTACTTTCTATAAGTTGCATGTCAAGAACTCTGAGGCGTTCTTGATTCTCCTTCCGAGATAAACGCTCCGCGGGAATGCGCACGTGTGCGGTGCGGAAGGTGCCATGCGGCACTCCGCACACGGCGCGCAAGACTCGCAAGCGAGTCTTGAATACTACAGGGAGGCGCTATTTGAATCGACAGGAATTTATTGAAAAGCTGCAGGAATCCCTGGCGGGTGAGATCAGCGCCGGAGAGTTGCAGTCGAATCTGGCTTATTATCGTGACTATATTTCGTCGGAGATCTCCCGCGGCCGCACCGAAGAAGAGGTGCTGAGTGAACTGGGGGATCCCCGGCTCATCGCCCGGACGATCATCGATGCTCAGGTGGCAGAGGAAGAGAGCCGTGGCTATTACCGGGAGGAGAGCACCGGCCCTACAGGCAGCTACGAGTATTACAAGGAAGAGAGAACCGGTTCCGGCCCGGGCTATGAGTATTACCGGGAAGAGCGGAGCGGATCCGGCCCCGGCTATGAGTACTACCGGGAAGAGAGAACCGGCCCGGATCCCGGCTATGGATATGAAGACACCAGGGAGTATTCCGATACAAAGGGCAGCGGCCTGGGAGGCTTCTTCCACCGTCTGTTCCGGGGGAATGGTGAGATGGACCGCGTAAACCGCGGACCTCTGATCCTCTCCGGATGGAAGGGAACCCTGGTCATCGCTCTGATCGTTGTGGTGATTCTCGTGATCTTCTCCACCCTGTTTACCGTGGCGGTGCGTATCCTGTTCTCCCCGGTGTTCTGGATCGCATTGATGCTCTGGATGCTGTGGCGAACCCTGAGCGGCGGCGGACGAAACCACGGAGGGTGGTAGCAGCCAACCTTAGTAAACCCGGTGTATAGTGCCCGGGGAGATGGTGGCTGGCGGTATAAAACGGAACGTACCGTATCGGGTAGTATACGGAGACCGGCGGATCGCAGCCGCGCAATAAGGAAGGTGCTTCGCACCTTGCGCGGCGCG
>CAMOYN010000092.1 GCA_946630035.1 uncultured Lachnospiraceae bacterium | reverse complement strand
CCGGGAGTTTATGCAGGCTGCCGATGTGGACGGCATCATCCTGACGAAGATGGATGGCACTGCCAAGGGGGGGATCGCGGTGGCGATTCAGGCAGAGCTGGGAATCCCCGTGAAATATATCGGAATCGGAGAGCATATCGAAGATCTTCAGAAATTCAATGCAGACGCCTATGTGGACGCGCTGTTTGCTGTAAGTGATGAGGAAAAAGGAGAATAATATGTGTAACGAAACCATGACGCTGGAAAAGTTTGAGGAAGCAGCGGAGATCGTCCGCCAGGTGACCCTGGAGACAAAGCTTCAGTACAGTGAGTATTTCAGCAGCCAGACCGGAAACCGTGTATGGCTGAAACCGGAAAATATGCAGAAAACCGGCGCCTACAAGATCCGTGGCGCTTATTATAAGATCAGCACTCTCTCCCCCGAGGAGAGAGCGAAGGGCCTGATCACCGCTTCTGCCGGCAATCACGCCCAGGGTGTGGCCTATGCGGCCAAACAGTATGGAGTGAAGGCGACCATTGTCATGCCCACCTCCACCCCTCTGATGAAAGTAAACCGCACGAAGAGCTATGGAGCGGAGGTCGTCCTCTTCGGAGATGTATACGACGACGCCTGTGCCCATGCCTACGAGCTGGCGGAGAAAAACGGATATACCTTCATTCACCCCTTCAACGATCTGGACGTGGCTACCGGACAGGGAACCATCGCCATGGAGATCATCAAGGAACTTCCTACCGTGGACTATATTCTGGTTCCCGTGGGCGGCGGCGGCCTGCTGACGGGTATTGCCACCCTGGCCAAGATGCTCAATCCCAAGATCAAGGTGATCGGTGTGGAGCCGGAACCCGCAGCCTGCATGAAAGCGTCCCTGGAGGCAGGACATGTAGTGACCCTTCCCAGCGCCAAGACCATCGCAGATGGTACCGCAGTAAAGACCCCGGGCGACAAGCTCTTCCCCTATGTACAGGAATACGTGGACGATATCATCACCATCCCGGATGAGGAACTGATCGTAGCTTTCCTGGATCTGATGGAGAATCATAAACTCGTGGCGGAGAATTCCGGCCTTCTGTCCATCGCGGCCCTCAAACACATGAATGTGACCGGGAAAAAGATCGTATCCGTCATCAGCGGCGGAAACATGGACGTGATCACCATGTCCTCCATCGTTCAGAACGGCCTGCGCGCCAGAGACCGGGTATTTACCGTGTCCGTCCTGCTTCCGGATAAGCCCGGACAGCTGGTACGGGTCGCCTCCCTGATCGCAGAAAAACAGGCCAACGTCATCAGCCTGGAGCACAACCAGTTCTTCAGCATCAACCGCAATGACCTGGTAGAACTGAGGATCACCATGGAAGCCTTCGGCACCGAGCACAAGAATGAAATTCTGAATATGCTGGAGCAGGAAGGATTCCGCCCCCGTCTGGTCGACCGCAAGGGAAGCACGACGACAGCCTGGTAGCTTCTCTGGTACCGGTTCATCTTCGCCTGAAAGGAAAAACCGTCATCTGACCCAGAAAATGAGGAGAAAACCATGCGTCCGAATCTTCGGGATCTTGGAATAATGATCTTATTGCTGGCGGCAGCTTATGCCGTCAGCCTTTTGCTATTGCCAAATACAGGGGTGGAAAATAATTCCGCCCTGATTTTCGTTGTGGCAGTCACCTGTATTTCCCGTCTGACGGAGGGATACATTTATGGCGTAGTGGCCTCTGTACTGAGTGTACTGTTGATCAATTTTTCTTTTATGGTACCGTATAATGAGTTTAACCTGGCTCTCAGCGGATACCCGGTAGCCATGGTCAGCATGCTTGTCCCGGCTCTGATGGTCAGCACCCTGACAGCGCAGCTGAAAAAACACATGAAACAAAAAGCGGCCATGGAACTGGAGACAGCCAAGGCCGGCATCCGCAGCAACATTCTCCTGGCGGTCTCTCATGACCTGCGCACGCCACTGACTGCGATTTCCGGATCCGCCTCCTATATCCTGTCCCAGGGAGAACAGGGAGGATGTTCCGAAGAAAATCTGAAACTGATTTCAGATATAAAACAGGACGCAGAGTGGCTTACCGTTATGGTGGAGAATATCCTCTCTGTAACAAAACTGAGGGATTCCGGAGCTTCCCTCACCCTGAAACCGGAAATACTGGAGGAAATCATCGGAAGCAGCATCATAAAAATTCAACGTCGTTTTCCGGAATGCCAGGTCAATCTGGATCTGTCAGAAGAGATTCTGATCGTACCGATGGATCCCCTGCTGATGGAGCAGGTGCTTCTGAACCTGATTGAGAATGGTTTCCGGCACTCCGGTACCATTAAGCCGATGCTGTTGTCCACCCGGAGGGAAGGTCATAAAGCTCTGGTAACCCTGAGAGACTTCGGAAAAGGGCTGCCGGAGGATGTGATGGAGCAGATCCAGCAGGAGAAGCCGGTCGTCGTTGACCGCCGAGGCGATTCCTACCGCGGCATGGGCATCGGACTTTCGGTCTGCCAGAGCATTTTAAAAGCGCATGACAGCGTCCTGAAGGCCAGAAATGAACCAGAAGGCGGCGCCTGCTTCTATTTTTATCTGAATTTAGTGGAGGAAGATACATATGTCGATGAAACAGAAAATATTGATCGTGGAAGATGACCGGACGATCAGTCATTTTATGGCGAGAGCCCTGGAAGACGGAGGATATCAGGTGCTGACGGCAGAATCCGCCAGAGATGCAAAAACCATTTTTCTGTCCCATCTTCCGGCCCTGGTACTCCTGGACCTGGGACTGCCCGATGAAGACGGCATCGTCGTACTGGGGCAGATGAAAGTGAGCCATCCGGAGATTCCGATCATCGTCGTATCTGCCAGAGCCTGGGAAGACGAGAAAGTCCGCGCCCTGGATCTCGGCGCCGATGACTATGTGATCAAACCCTTCGGCATCTCCGAACTGCAGGCCCGGATCCGCACCGCCCTCCGCCACGCAGCCGCCGTATCCCGCGGCCCCGGAATCAGCAACGAAGAGGTATTCCACCTGAACGATCTGACCCTGGACGTACCCCACCACCGCGTAACCGTAGGGGACGAAGAAATCCATTTCACCGCCCACGAATTCCAGATCCTGGAACTCTTGTTCCGCCATAAAGGAAAAGTACTGACCTACGCCTGGATGATCCGCCAGATCTGGGGAAGCTACATGTCCACCGACAACCAGATCCTCCGCGTCAACATGGCCAACATCCGCCGCAAACTTAAGGAAAACCCCGCCCAGCCCAAATATATCCAGACAGAACTGGGCGTCGGCTACCGCATGCTCGAAGAAGAAAGCGCAGAATAACATAAAGCCCATTGGCTTTATTGAAGAGGGATCTGTACATTAGCCTGGAAGATTCCGCCTTCGTGGGAGAACTCAGCGGTTCCTCCATATTGATGCGCGATCGCTTCGATAGAGGCCAGGCCGATTCCCTTTCCGCCTTTGCGGGTAGAGAGATATTTTCCGTTTGACTTCCGGATCTCGCCGGAATAGGAGTTGGTGGTGAAGATGTACAGCGCGTTCCCATGTAGAATCCGGGCAGAGAACTGGATCCATCCCTTCTCCATGTCCCGGCAGGCGTAAATCGCATTTTCCAGCAGATTGCCTATCAGCCGGCAGAGATCCACATCCAGGACGGACAACCTGGTATCGAAGGCCTCTGCATCGATATCCATCTCTATCTGCTGTCTGGCCGCCATGCCGGAATAATAATTCAGCAATGCGTTGACGGCATGATCGCTGCAGAAATAGGTCACCTCATTCTGTGGCAGATCTTCTATATACTTTTTCAGAAATTCGCCAAGAGAAGCGTAGTCCCCCGCCTCATAGAGCTCCCAGATCGTCCGGATATTCTGCCGGAAATCGTGTCGCGCCCGGGCGCTTTCTTCCATATATCTCTGCTGGGAAATAAACTGACTCTCCTGCATTTCCAGAATCTGCTTCTCTTCCTGTACTTTTGCCGCCTGCAGAATTCCCGTCACAATGACATAAAAAGTCACATGGAGCAGAACCCATAAAATCAGAAGAACGACCAGGATGATGATCACGGCACTTGCCACACGGTTGGTATGAAATGTCTCATATTTAACCGGCCGGAGATACAGATTGATGATGATCAGAAGCAGAGAAAACGGAATTGTCCAGTTCCAGATCCGGTCAATGTTCAGCTGATCGATGACGACGCTGCCATAGTGGATGAGAGGCCAGGCCAGAAGGACAGCCGCCAGTACTCCGGCTCCCAGCTGAAACAGCGCATAATCCAGAGTATAACTGTCCACTCCCAGTGTCGGGTTCCGCCACGCATCAAAAGAGGCGGCAAACATAGACAAGATGGACATCAGCGCAGACACGGAAAAAAAGACAGAGAGTGACTTGTTGACAGACACCTTCAGACAATATTGATAACAGAGATAGAACAGAATCATGATACAAAACAGCAGAGGATTTGGCTTGATTCTAAAACGCAGACCAGCCCAGGATACCAGAAGAATTCCCGCCGCCAGGGCGAGCACCATGGTCGGCAGTGTATAGCGGAGACGGAAACGGAGCTGATTCTTCATAGGATACAGGCAGATCACAGCCGCCGGAAAGACAATCAGAAAGGAAAGAAATTCAATTATCATATCCTGCCTCCTCGGATCAGCGCCTCCCTGCGCAGCTTGGAGAAATTGTAATTACGCCAGATCTGTTCAATTTCCCTGCTCTTCCTGGTGTGAATGGGGAGTGTCATGCCATTTTGCAGCAGGCAGGTATCTCTGGAAATCCGGATGACATAATCCAGGTTGACAATCAACCCGCGGATCATGGTCAGAAAACGGGAATCCTTCAGCAATATATCCTCCGCATCCGAAAACTTCATGCGGACCTTCCACTCCTCACCGCCGGATCCGGCGACCATCAGATAATTCCCCTCGGCCTGCAGATACAGGAGGTCCGCATAAAGGATACTGTATTCCTGTCGGTCACAGGTGAAAGAAAAACGATCCCCGTCCTGCTTCGTGTGAAGCCGGAGAATATGGTCCATCGTCTCATTGATCAGATCCGGCTTCGATGTTTTCCGGAGATAATCGTAGGCATGACAACGGAAGGCTTCCGCCCGGTGGTCATCGCTGGTCGTAAGAAACACCAGAATCGTATCCTCATCCGTCTCCCGGATCTTCTGCGCCGCCTCGATTCCGGACATACCCTCCATATAGATATCCATAAAAATAATCGTATATTTTAACGGCCGGTAATCCGCGAGAAAATCCTCGGCACAGGAAAACTCCTGCAGGGAAATCTCCAGTCGGTGAATCCCCGCATACTCCGTCAAAATCTTTCTGAGACGCCCCCGCTCCTCCGGTATGTCATCGATCAATGCAATATTCATCTTCCCGCTCCATTGAGAATATCCTGAATATGAAATGTCAGAGATGGATTATCCGATTTCATTATAACACTGCTTTTGAGTAGATGCAACTCATCCCAGAAAACTGCAGTTCATCCCAACGGTATTGTTACCAATTTGCGATTGCGATAAAATAATAATGGTATTTTATCGAAAAAGATTTCTTCGATGGAGAGACAGTATGGATGCCTTGATTTATACAAAAGACCAGAAAGAATACGAGATGCTGGTACAGATTCTCCAGGAAGAAGCTCGTGTAATCGACATCTGGCGCGCCAAGCCGGAAGGCTTCGGCCATGTTCCGATGGATTACGAATACGATCTGGTGATCGTCGGTATCGACGGAGAAGAAGCGAAAGAAACGATTCAGTACTGGAAGAAAACCTATGCGGATGTCCAGCTCATCTGGATCAGCAGCGACAGAAAACAGATCGAAGACGCCTTCCGCTATCACTGCTGGGACTATTTCGACCGCCCTTATAATAAGGAAGAAATCCGGAAATCCATCCGCAATGCCATCCCCAAATGCCCGAAGAGGAACATCTGGCATCTGCGGCCAAAGGCGGCAGGAAAATGAAGAAGAGAAAGAAAAATAACCTATTGGCGGCGAATGGTATAGATTATCTGCCCCTCATATTCTGTGCGTCCGTAGTTATCCTGCTGCTGGCTCTCATAGGATCCACCAGGATACCGAAGGAAGCCATCCGCCCGAAGATGCAGGAATCCGCCGACATCCTCTGCGAGAAAGAAGTATTCTTCGATGCGATCAAAGATATAAAAGCCAGCCGGATCGACCGGTACGCCGATTCCATCCTGCTTTCCATCGCATGGCAGCTGGATCCGGAGCATCCCATGGAATCCGCGATGTGGACGTCCTACTACTTTCAGCTGACACAGAACGAAAATGAAAATCTGCGAGACTCCGTTTACGGCGATCTTCCGGCCAATCATCAGTACCTCCGGTACTGGCACGGCTCTGCGGCCATCGTGCGGCTGCTGCATCTGTTCTGGAACATACGGACGATCTACTGGTTTCATGGCATACTGATGGCTGCATTACTGGTAATCCTGCTGACCCTGCTCCTGAAGAATGGGAGGAGAGTAGAAGCCGCCGGCACCACAGCCGCCATGATTCTGGTCAGCATCTGGTTCGTCCCCTGGTCCCTGGAATACACCTGGATGTTCCTGTGGATGCTGATCCTCTCCATATGTGCCAGCTGGATCGCATTGAAAGGATCCCGGAAAGGACTTTCTGTTGAAAAAAGGCTGATTTTGGACATTCTGTTTCTGATCTCCGGGATTGTAACCTGCTATCTGGATTTCCTGACGACAGAGACACTGCCCCTCCTCATCCCCTTGCTTCTGGCCCTGCATATCCTGGAAGACACAGCGGACTTTGACAGAAAAAAGAGCAGAAACTTCGCTATCCGGTCCTGCGTAATCTGGGGCGCCGGGTACATCGGAATGTGGCTGATGAAATGGCTCCTGGCCTCCCTGATCCTCCACGAAAACGCGATGCAGTATGTTTGGGGCCACGTCGAAGAACGCATCGGCGCAGGGCAGAACATTCCACTGCCGCAGTTTCTGGCAGGAGCCCTGTGGAAAAACATCTGCTGCCTCTTCCCCCTGGGATACGGAACCCTCGGCGTGGAAGCCGCCGTGGTACTCACGGTACTGCTCGCTTATATCTGCTTCGTCTATCACCGGAAGACCATAGACAGAGACCGTATCCTCCTCTATGCAGCCCTGGGGTGCATCCCGTTGATCCGCTACCTGATCATACACAATCACTCCTACCTGCATTACTTCTTCACCTACCGCGCCCAGGCCGCCGGAATACTCGCCTTGAGTTACATCCTATGGGAGATCACAGATTTCGGCGCGATCCGGCGGAAAAAGAGAAGATAAGATATGATTGATGTGGAAATACTTGGGTTGTATTTTTCTCTGTTATACCTGAAAATGAACAATCTATAGATAAGGTTGAGTACTAAAGAATATAAATATTATAAAGGATCTCAAGAATACAAAGAATATAAAGGCACTCGGAAAGGACGGTGGTTCGGTCAGATATGAAAATGTTAAATAAACAATCCTGCGAGATCTCCATTCTCATGCCATGTCTGAATGAAGAATCCACCGTAGGAATATGCATCGAGGAAGCAAAAGAATTCCTCCGAAGGCAAAATCAGACAAATCACACAAATAAGATAACCGGGGAAATCCTGGTGGTCGACAACGGCAGCACCGACCACTCCGCCCGGGTGGCAGCTCTCCATGGCGCCCGGGTCATACACGAAAACAGGAGAGGATACGGCAGAGCCCTCCGAACCGGGATCGCCCATTGCAAAGGCAGGATCATCATTTATGGAGACTGCGACACCACCTACGATTTCAACCATCTGGAGCCAATGTACCTTCCACTGGCCAGAGGAAGCTGCGACGTGATGATCGGCGACCGCTTCGCCGGGGGAATCGAAAAAGGAGCGATGCCACTGCTTCATCGGTGGGGAGTGCCATTCCTCTCCCTGTGCGGCAGACTCCGATGGAAAATCCCCGCCCGGGACTTCCACTGCGGCATCCGCGGACTCACACGAGACGCTGCCATGCAGATGGAACTGAAAACCACAGGAATGGAATTTGCCACAGAATTCATCGCCGAAGCCGTACGAAAACATCTTCACATCGGCCAGGTACCCATACCGCTCCGACGATGTACACAGAAAAGAAGTTCGAAACTGAGAACATTCAAAGACGGAGCCCGTCATATGAGATATATACTGAAAAACCTACCAGATGGAATCTGGCATTTATGATATATCTTACCCCAATCCTGAAATGGAGGAAAAAATAATGAATAGTAATATAATCCAGACGAGAAAAAATCGCTTCATCGCAGCGTTCCTGGCTTTTATTATGCTCTTCAGCCTTATGCCGAACGCATTTGCAAAAGAAATCACTTATGAAGAGTATACGATATCCGCTGATATTGCCGAAGGTGAGGATATAATCAAGAATAGTAATGAGTTTTCTGTAGATTATAAAGCTCCGTCATCGATGATACCTGACAATACGACTGTAGTATATGATTCGGCGAATTCTCTTTATCAGCATACGGTGGCAGAGGGGAAATGGTCGATAAGTTATGTAGATGGCTCAGGGAGTGAGTTATATACTATTACTCTATCTAAAATATTTACTATAACGTTCAATGGCAATGTTTCTGAGGGAATAACTGGAAGCATGGATCCGCAGACGAAAACCTGGGTGGACACTCCAGAAACCCTGGGAGAGAATAATAATGTTACCTTAAATGAAAATCAATTTGAGCGCGCAGGCTATACATTTAAGGAGTGGAATACAAAGCCTGATGGAACAGGTAAAAAATATGAGGATAAGGAAACCTTTGAACTGAATTCAGATTTAACTCTATATGCACAGTGGACAATTAATCCCGCGGAAAAACCCTCGATTGATGAAGTTACCGGAGCATCGTTGATATATGGTTATAATTCAGGAAATGTAAGGGTTTCTGTGGCACCACCTATTGAGGGACAGACGCTGAGTTATCAATGGTATAAACGGCCGGATGAGACTTCCACAGGTGAATTAATTCCTGGCGCAACGAGCAGCAGCTATTCAATTCCGACTGGAAAAGCTGCAGGGACGACGGAGTTTTATTACTGTATTGTTACCTCAACACGAAGTGACAATGGGCAGACTGCATCCGCAACAAGTGGAAATGCAAAAGTGACGGTCAGCAAGGCAGCACCTGCAGCCATCACTTTCCCGACAGCCAGTGCAGTAACCTATGGGGCAAAGTTGTCTGATTCTGAATTGGCCGGCGGGACGGGGGATGGCACGTTTTCCTGGACGAACGGAGATATCGTACCGACAGTAACAAACAGCGGTTATGAAGTAACCTTCACACCGAACGACACGGACAACTATGACTACACGGGTGTTTTGCTGAAGCAAAAGGTAGAAATCACGGTAAACAAAGCGGAAGTGACAAAACCGACAATAGAAAACAAAACATATACGGGAGAAAATCAGACGGCAGATGTACCCGCATCCGAGTTCTATACTGTTACAAGAAATGAGGGTGGAACTCACGTAGATGATTATGATGTAGTTCTGACGTTGAGAGACAGCAGTAACTATAAATGGAGTGATAGTGAAGAAGCATCGACGACATTGGTTTTCAGTATTGTTTCGGCTACGATAAACGTTGTGACAGTCAGCATCGAAGACTGGACATATGGCGAGACAGCAAAAGAACCAAGT
>CAMOYN010000091.1 GCA_946630035.1 uncultured Lachnospiraceae bacterium | reverse complement strand
CTGCATGAGCAGGGAGTTCCGGGACTGATTTCCTTCTACGCGGTGGACCTGGAGCCGGCCCTTACAAAATGTGATGAATACGGGATGTATTATCTGCTAGGGTCCGGTAGTATCAGTGACGCGGATTTTACAAAGGCTTCGGCCCACGAGAGTTTCCTCGGAATTCTCGGCCCGGACCAGATCCGGGAGCGGGCCGCCGGCTCCGATATGGCGAAGGTGATGGCCGGGAAGGTGTCCTCGGAGGCGCCGGCGTTCCTGATCTTCAGCGGCGGGGCTGCCCTGGGCAATGAGATGCACAGGGAGAGAACCGCAGGAATCCTCCATGCACTGGAGGAGACTTATCAGCTGACTCTTCATCCCAGCGTGGATGAGCTGCTGACGGTGACGGATGTTACCGATGTAGATACCGGGGATTCGCCGGTGCAGATCACCATATGTCCGGGATATTTCCACGACGGAGTCGTGGCGGAAAAACTGGGGAGCCTTCTGACAGAGAAGAATTATGATGCGGCTCTCGGTGCCCTGACATTGAATTATGTGCTTCCGGTGATCGAGGAAGAGGAGAGCCGGGATGGCTATGACATGCTGATCGGTATGGTGGATGCTTTTTCCGACCAGACCTTTGAGTGGTTCATGAAGCCGGATGCTTCCGGGGACACCACCATCAATTATCTGGTGGGAAAATACGGCGCCACGGTGGGACCGGCCTTTGCTGCCATGTACAACGCCTGCACCGGCCACGCAGACTTCCTGAAAGAGGGAGGTGCTCCGTTCCGTTTTGTGCAGCCCTTCTGGGTGGCAGAGGACGTGGAAACCTTCGAGGAACTCTACGACAAATCGGTCAATGTCTATGATAATATTTACAGCATTACCGATCTGATGAGTATCATAAAAATCTATAACCCGGAAGCCACTTTTGCCGATTTTAAAGCGCTGGCAGAGAAAGACTGGCTCAGCGAATAACGAGTGGATCCGGAAAACGGACAGATCCGGAATAACCGTGCGGATCCGGAACAGATATGATAGGTATGGTGCCTGGATAAGGAACTTTTATATCCTATAAATTTATTTACAAAAGGAGACTGAAAACAATGAGAAAGGGAACACTTTCCAAAATGCTGGCAGCCGTAATGGCTCTGACCATGCTGGCCGGCACCGTGGGCGTACCTCAGGTACAGGCTGCGGAGACAACTCTTCATTTCGGATGCTACGGCTATGCCGACACCCTGGATCCCAGTGATCAGATCAACGCTGCCTGGGATGTTATGCGTATCGGTATCAGCGAGTGCCTGTTCAAGTATGCCGATGACATGACCGTACAGCCCAACCTCTGCGATACCTATGAGGTATCCGATGACCACATCACCTGGACCTTCCATATCCGTGACGGTCTGAAATTCTCCAACGGCAAGGACGTAACTCCTCAGGCCATCATTGACTGCTGGGAAGTATACTATGCCAATACCGAAGGTTCCTCCCGTCCTACCAAGTACATGGATTATGAGTCCATGACCGCCGACGATGCGGCCCGTACCCTGACCGTAGTTCTGAAGGCAGCTCAGGCTGACCTCCGGAAGAACCTGGCTTACCCGGTATTCGGCGTTCTGGACGTAAGCGACGGCGCTGACATCGACTACGCTCCCGTAGGAACCGGCCCTTATGCCATCACCTCCTATGAGCCCAAGGTTTCCGCAACCCTGGTGAAGAACGAGAACTACTGGGACGGCGAAGTTCCTTACGAAGCACTGGAAGTACTGTATATCCAGGAAGATTCCGCTAATACCAAGGGTATGGCTCTGATGGCCGGCAATGTTGACCTGGTAGAGAACATCACTGCCACCGAAGACCTGAAGATGTTCAAGGAAGATACCGAGAACTACAACTTCTCCCAGGCTGAGGGCGTTCGCTGCGGTTTTGCCTACATCAACCAGGCCGGTATCCTGGGCGATGCCACCCTGCGTCAGGCCATCCAGATGGCTCTGGACGATGAGACCATGTGCAGCATCACCGTCGGCGGTCTGTACACCCCCGGTTATTCCGTACTGCCCTCCACTCTGGCCTATGGCTATGACGAGCTGACCGATCCCTATGCCTATAATCCGGAAGGCGCTGTGAAGCTGCTGGACGATGCCGGCTATGTGGATTCCGACGGCGACGGCATCCGTGAGAAAGACGGACAGCCCATCAACATCAACTACATCACTTATGACAGCCGGAAACTGTCTGATTTCGCTCAGGCTATCCAGAGCGTGCTGATGGAGCTGGGACTGAATGTTAACGTTACCGTAACCGATTCCGATACCGAGTGGAACATGATGGTAAACGGTGAGTATGACCTCTGCGACTCCAACTGGACCACCGTGGGTAACGGCGATCCCACCGAGTACCTGGCCAACTGGTACAGCGCTGCTCCGGCCGAGTCCAATGCCAACTACTGCAACTATTCCAATCCGGAGTTTGATAAGCTGTATGAAGAGATGAAGGCTTCCTTCGACGATGCAGAGCGTGCTGAGAAGATCAAACAGATGCAGCAGATCCTGATCGATGATGCCGCTGTGGTTGTTCATGGCTATTACAACAGCTCCATGATCTCCAACAAGAAGGTAGAAGGCGCCAACATCCATACCGCAGATTACTACTGGATTACCACAGAGATCAAACCCGCTGAGTAATCCTGTTGTAAACGGGGAATCCGGAGAAACCATCCGGTGATAGCGACGAGCACGCATCCCCGAGGCGCTGAGACTCCCACCTCTGCAGGTGGGAGTCCAGGCGCCTTCCGGGACAAAGCATCCCCAGGCGAGTCCTGAACCTGGACGTTTTCTTTTGTGAGAGCAGGATCGCAGGGTCCTGTACTCACAAAGGGAAATGTCTTATGAAAAACGATCCGTGACAGTTGATAAGGTATAGAGATAAGGAGTAAAACATGGATCAATTTACACTGGAAAATCTGACCGTAGGAAGAGGTCAGAAAGTACAGGGATACCTGGATCTCCCGTTTACGGAGAAAGACAAACTGCCCGTGACACTGATCTACGGCAGGGAAGAGGGACCGACCGTACTGCTTGAGGGGGGACTCCACAATGCAGAGTATGTGGGAATCCACACGGTGATCGGCCTTTCCCGGGAGCTGGAGCCGGAGGATATTCACGGCATTCTGATTATCATCAATATTTTAAATGTGAACGGCTTTAAGGCGAGAACGGTCAGTGTATCTGCGGCGGACGGGAAGAATCTGAACCGGGTGTTCCCGGGAGATCCGGAGGGAACCTATTCGGACAGGCTGGCGGATTTTATGGTGAAAAAGATCTTCCCCCGGATCGATTATTTTATCGATGTCCACAACGGGGACTGGTTTGAGGATCTTTCACCCTTTATCTATGCCGTGGGAAATGCGCCGGAGGAGACGGTGCGGATCGCCGAGGAGATGGCGCAGCAGGCGGATGTTCCCTATTATGTGAAGTCCGGCAGTGCCACCGGAGGCGCCTACAATTATGCCGGTTCTCTGGGAATTCCCTCCGTGCTGCTGGAACGGGGCTGCAACGGCATGTGGACCGAGGAGGAGGCGGAGGCCTCCCGCAAGGATGTGAGAAATATCCTGCGGCACATCGGCTGTCTCGCAACCTGGCGCTTTGGAAATGACACCCAGATCCAGAAACCGCGCCTCATGAACCATACCCATTATATCGATACCGAACGGGGCGGCTGCTGGTTCCCGAAGAAAAAGGCCGGACAGGTAGCCCGGGCCGGAGAAGTCATCGGTGTGATGAAGGATTATTTCGGAAATGTGATAGAGGAGGTTTCGCTGAGAGAGGACTGCATCATTCTCTACCAGACCATTTCCTATTCGATCCCGGCGCATTCTCCGCTGATTGCCTATGGCCATTACAGCGACTGTATCGATGAACCGGGTCATGATCACGACCATCATCATGATCACAGCCACGAAGATGTAAGCGATATGGAAATGATCCATGAACTGATGAATACTCCGGAGGAAAGATAATACATATGAGTAAGAACCGGGATCTGACCGAGGGTGATGTAGCAAAGTCCATTATCCTGTTTGCTCTGCCCCTGCTCGGGGCCGGGCTGATACAGCAGCTCTACAGCACGGTGGATCTGATCTTTGTGGGACGGCTGCTGGGGACAGAGCCGGCGGCAGCCATCGGCGCCAGCGATCTGCTGATCACCTGTATGGTAGGATTCTTTACCGGCATGTCGGTGGGAACCAGTGTGATCACGGCCCAGCTTTTCGGAGCCAGAAACTGGGAAGATCTGAAAAAACTCATCGGCACCATGTTCTGGGTCAGCGTGATCGGCGGTCTGATCCTCCTGGTCGGAGCGGAAGCTTTCGCCGGGACATTCCTCACCTGGATGCGTACACCGGCGGAGATTCATTCTCTGGCGATCCGTTATCTGCGGATCTATGGCCTGAGTGTTCTGGCGGTGGTGATCTACAACCTGCTGTCCGGTATTATCCGGGCCCTGGGAGATTCCCGTTCGCCCATGATCTTCCAGGCCATCGGAGGCGGCATTCATATTCTCCTGGATTACATTCTCATCGTGTTATGTAAGATGGGAGTGGAGGGGCCGGCGCTGGCAACGGCGGTATCCCAGACTCTGGCTGCCGGCATGGCAGTGGCCTATCTGATGCGGCTCAAGGCACCTTATGCCCTGAACCCCAGAAAGAGCGGGATGGATCTGAAGCTGCTGGGCTCTGTGATGAAGGTAGGGGTGCCCTCCGGGGTACAGTCGGTGGTGATTACCCTCTCCAACATCCTGATCCAGGCGCAGATCAATACCCTGGGAGTGGCTTCCATCGCTGCCTTTACCGTATATTTTAAATCAGAGATGTTTGTCTATCTGCCGATTCTGTCCCTGGGACAGGCCATGGTTTCCTTTGTGGGACAGAATGTGGGAGCCGGAAAGGAAGAGCGGATCCGCCAGGGAAACCGTGTGGTGATCCTGGGCGGAGGCGCAGGGATTTTTCTCTGGACGATGCTTCTGATTGCCGGTTCCGGCGTGCTGCTGTCGATCTTCAGTAAGGATCCGGAAGTGATCCGGCTGGCACAGCAGATCGTGACCACTACCTTCCCTTTCTACTTCCTCTATGTGGTACTGGAAGGTCTCAGCGGCAATCTGCGGGGGTATGGCTATGCCTTCCTGCCGATGCTGGTGACGGTGGTCAGTTTCTGCGGATTCCGTGTCATCCTGCTGTTTTTGATGATGAGCCAGGCCCCCGGAGTGAGGAGCGTGGCGTCTGTCTATCCCATGTCCTGGCTGATTGCCACGATTCTGATGGGAGTCGTGTTCCGGCGGTTCCACCGGAAGAGAGCCCTGGAAATGCAGTGACGGTCTGCGTTCCGGATAAGAAATACAGGAAAGTATGATATGAAGAATACAGTGACATTTGGCGGAATATCTGCCGCCCCGGGAACCCGGAGCACCGGGTGGTGTCCGGTGCCGGGAACGACGCAGCGGCTTCCTGTGACCGTGATCAACGGCAGCGGGGAAGGGATGAGTGTGCTGATCACATCGGCGATTCACGGCTGTGAGTACCCCTCCATCGAGGCGGTGTTCGAACTGGCGGAGAGTCTGGATCCTGCCCGGGTGAAGGGGCAGATCGTGTTTGTGAACCCGGTGAATGTGGAGGGATTCCTTCAGCGCCGGCCTTACATCGTCCCGGCGGACGGGAAGAATCTGAACCGGTTGTTTCCCCCGGATCCGGAGGGAACGGCGGGAGACCGGATCGCCTGGGTCCTGACGGAAGAATTCATGAAAAAAGTGGATTTTCACATCGACACCCACGGCGGAGATATCCCCGAGACCCAGCCCTCCTATGTGTATTACCCGGGGATCAGCGATTTCCCGGAGGCCCTCCGGATCAGCGAGGAGGCGGCGGGCTATGTACTGCACGCGAAGTACCGGATCCGCTCCCGGGCCACAAATCACGCCTATACCTATTCGGGAATTCTGGGGATTCCTTCTCTGGAGCTGGAGCTGGGGGAATGTACCCGCTGGAGCAGAGAAGAGACAGATCAGTATCTGGAAAACATCACCAATGTGCTGAAATATCTGAAGGTGCTTCCGGGGGAGCCGGTACGACGGAAAATCCCCGCGAAACAGATCACCGAGGGTGTCTATCTGGACGCCGACTGCGCCGGCCGCTGGTATCCCTCCGTGGGACGGGATGATGCGGTACATGCCGGGGAAAAGATCGGAGAGATCAGGGATTTCTTCGGAAAAACGTTGAAGGAATACTTCGCGGAATATGACGGAGAGGTGCTGATGGTGGTGGCGACCCTGGCTGTGAATGAGGGGGACCCAATCATAGCGTACGGGCGGTAAAACGGGAAGATCACCCGCAGAAAAATCCCGGATTTCAGGGATTTGATGCGGAAAGGTATTGATAAATCCCGTAAAAGATGTATAATGAACATATGAACAACCATTCATATGTAATTATGAAATAAAGCACCGGCTTCCGGAGAAAAAGAAAGGAATAAAACCATGAAGAAGAGCTACAAGATCGATGTTGACTGCGCCAACTGTGCCAACCTGATGGAAGATGCTGCCAAGAAGACTGAAGGTGTAAAGGACTGCACTGTCAGCTTCATGACCCTGAAAATGAAAGTGGAGTTTGAAGAGGGAGCGGATCCGGCTGAGGTTATGCCCAGAGTCCGTGCCAACTGCAAAAAAGTCGAGGATGACTGCGAGATCTTCCTGTAATTTATCTCGGAGAAATTCAGGAACGCCCTGGTGTTCATCAAGATCATCCTGGGGTTCCTGAGTCAGCCTGTCAGCGGGGAACGGGATGTCTGCCGTTCCCCGTATCCATTGGAGAAAAAACGTATGAATAAGAAACAGAAAAATTTGTTGATACGTATCATTATTGCGGCTATTTTCTTTGTACCGCTATATCTGATTTCGGAAGAACTGATTCCGGTGGAAATTCCGAAGATTGCCCTGTTCATTCTTTTCCTGATTCCTTATCTGCTGGTCGGACATGACATTCTGCGGAAGGCTTTACTGGGAATCAAGAATAAGCAGGTATTTGACGAGAACTTCCTGATGACCATCGCTACCATCGGCGCCATCGTCCTGGGCGAATATGGCGAAGGCGTAGCCGTTATGCTCCTCTACCAGGTAGGTGAGCTGTTCCAGAGCTATGCCGTCGGCAAGAGCCGCCGCAACATCAGCGAACTGATGGATATCCGGCCGGACTATGCCAATATTGAAGAGGATGGGCAGATCACCCAGGTGGATCCGGACGAAGTGGAGATCGGAACCATCATCATCGTTCAGCCGGGTGAGAAGATCCCGCTGGATGGTGTGATTCGGGAAGGCAGCTCTTCCCTGAACACCAGCGCTCTGACCGGTGAGAGCAAACCCCGGGAAGTGACCGTGGGTGACGAGGTGCTCAGCGGCAGCATCAATATGAGCGGTGTTCTGAAGGTGGAGACCATCACCGAGTTTGATGAATCCACCGCCTCCAAGATTCTGGATCTGGTGGAGAATGCGGCTTCCCGCAAATCCAAATCCGAGAATTTCATTTCCAAATTTGCCAAGTACTACACTCCCCTGGTCTGCTATGCGGCCCTGGCCCTGGCGATCATTCCGCCCATCGTATGCATGGCAGCCCATCTGGGCAACTATGAGTCTGTGGGAGCCCTGTGGGGAGACTGGATCCTTCGTGCCTGCACCTTCCTGGTTATCAGCTGCCCCTGCGCCGTTGTTATCAGTATTCCGCTGAGCTTCTTCGGCGGTCTGGGCGGAGCCAGCAACCAGGGTATCCTGGTGAAGGGATCCAACTACCTGGAGACCCTGTCGGAAGTGCGGACCATTGCTTTCGATAAGACAGGAACCATCACGAAGGGTAATTTCGCCGTGACGGCGATTCATCACAGCCCCATCGATGAGCAGAAGGTGCTGGAGTATGCCGCCCTGGCAGAGTGCAACTCCTCTCATCCCATCAGCCGCAGCCTGAAGGAAGCCTATGGCAAGTACATCGACCCGAAGCGGGTAACCGATGTGCAGGAGATCAGCGGTCACGGTATCGTGGCCAAGGTAGACGGCGTGGAAGTGGCTGTCGGCAACGAGAAGCTGATGCAGAAGATGAACATGGAATCCCATCCCTGCCACCATGTGGGAACCATCATCCATGTGGGAGTGGATCATCAGTACTGCGGACATATCGTCATCTCCGATGAGCTGAAAGAGCACTCGAAGGAAGCCATGGCCGAGCTGAAGAAGGCCGGCGTGGAGAAGACCGTCATGCTGACCGGTGATGCCAGATCCGTGGCGGAGAAGGTGGCAAAAGAGGTCGGCCTGACCGACTTCCGAGCCGAACTCCTTCCGGCCGACAAGGTGTCAGCGGTAGAAGAACTCCTGAAGGAATGCACCGGCAACAAGAGACTCGCCTTTGTCGGCGACGGCATCAACGACGCACCGGTACTGTCCCGTGCCGATATCGGTATCGCCATGGGAGCCCTGGGATCCGATGCAGCCATCGAGGCCGCCGATGTAGTACTGATGGACGACGATCCTCTGAAGATCGCCAAGGCCATCAAGATCTCCCGCAAATGCCTGCGCATCGTCAAGCAGAACATCGCCTTCGCCCTGGGCGTCAAGGTACTCTGCCTCCTGCTGGCAGCCATCGGCATCGCCAACATGTGGGTCGCCATCATCGCAGACGTAGGCGTCATGATCCTCGCCGTACTCAACGCTATTCGTTGTCTGTTCGTGAAAAACCTGTAAAAACAATGAGCCATAAACCAAAGGCTGCCGTGCTTGTGCACGGCAGCCTTTTTACATGGCGATTTTTTCCACCTTAGCCTGACAGCCGGTAGGCTGAGAAGGCGAATTTTTTGTTATTTGATGATTTTCCAGGCGCACCACACGAGGAGCAGCGCCATGATGGTATTCACCACTTTATACCAGCGATTGTAGACCGGGCAGAGGAAATTCCCCAGGGTGGCCCAGATCAGGTTCCCCGTGCCGCAGCAGGCCGTCATGGTCACCGCGAACAGCAGGACCAGAAAGGGACTGTGGCCCGAGGGAAGAAAATACCCGGGATAGGCAGCCAGCCCCAGCATGATCACCTTGACATTCAGAAACTGGAGCAGAAAACCATTGCGGAACTTCAGCGGCACATCCTGGGTCTGGTCCGTATTGGCAGCCCCCCGCTGCCAGGTCTTCCAGGCAAGATAGAGGATATAGCCGGCACCGACGAACTTAAATACCGTGGCGATCCGGGGAACGAAAGTCCCCAGGACACTGCAGAAACTGCCGGCGATCAGCATCACCGTCAGGAGACCACACCAGATCCCGAAGATCAGAGGCCAGCACCTCCGGATTCCGTAACGCCCCGCCTGGGCCAGCAGCAGGACATTATTCGGCCCCGGCAGAAAGGTGGTGGCACAGGCATAGGCTATAAATGACAGATAAAGATCGATTTTCATATATTCAAGTCAGAGAAAGAGAAGGAGACAGGGGACGGTCCTCTGTCTCCTCAAATTAGGAGACAGAGGACCGTCCCCTGTCTCCTTTTGTTGCCTGTTAATTATTCGGTGAAGCTGGCGATGAAGGCAGCTGCGTCGTCTTCGGACATGCCCTTCTGGGATACCAGCTGCTCTTTGTACCAGTCTACAGCGCCGGCAGCAGCGGTCTTGAAGGACTCGGAATCGATCTGATCCAGAGGGGTTACTTCCATAACGCCGCTCTCGGTCCACTCAGCTACCAGAGCTTCTACCTTGGCGCGGTTGGTGGCT
>CAMOYN010000090.1 GCA_946630035.1 uncultured Lachnospiraceae bacterium | reverse complement strand
AAGGTGCTTCGCACCTTGCGCGGCGCGGCAAGAACGCCGAGGCGTTCTTGATAGGCCCGGTTCAGTGCTTTCATCTTGTCACTCCCTTGAGGCTTTACGCGGATTTATTTCCACATTAATACAAGCATCATATCATAATATTATATGCAACGCAAGAAGCGCCCCACTTCATTTTTTTCTCATGAACCGGCGGCCCCGATGGTCAATTTTCCTTGCAAATTCACGGAGGAAGAATATAATAAAGTTGAGAGCAATACATAAAACGCGTTCTTGATTTTTCAATTTAAGGAGGATAACAACATGTTTGAGAGACCGCACAGCAGAAAAACAAAAGTAACGGAAGGAACGGCCGAAGTCAGGAAGGGAGAAAAACTGGAAAATACCCAGAGAGCCGGAGAAGGCGGCGCACCGCTGGCCGGAAATGAGAAGAAGGAAAACGAGAAAAAGGAAGAGAAATAACAAGGAAGGAATTAATATAGAAGGAATTAATAAGGAAGAGAAATAATATGAACAAACTGAAAAAACTGACACTGACAGCCCTGCTGGCGGCTGCCCTGTGCGGGATGCTCTGCCAGAATGTGCAGGCCAAGGGCGTGAACACGAATTACACCCAGATCAACGGATCCGTGGCCAAAGGCGCCCGGGCGAAATATACAAAACTCCGTGGCCGGGGGCAGGATACCGTCACGCTGATGGTCTACATGATCGGCACGGATCTGGAGAGCCAGAGCGGCATGGGCACTGCGGATCTGAATGAGATGCTCTATGCCGGCCTGAACAACCGGAACGTCAATGTGATCGTCCAGACCGGCGGCTGCCGGCGCTGGAAGAATTCCGTCATCAGTGCGGGAAAACAGCAGAGATGGTATATCAATCAGCAGGGAATATCCCTGCTCCAGGAAGAAAAGGAATCCGTCAGCATGACCGACGAGGATGAACTGGCCGAGTTCATTCAGTTCTGCGCTAAAAATGCTCCGGCGGATCGTTACATGCTGATTTTCTGGGATCACGGCGGCGGCTCCGTCAGCGGTTACGGCTATGACGAGACCCGGCCCAATGATTCCATGAATATCGGCGAAGTGGCCAAAGGCCTGGAAGCCGGCGGTGTGAAATTTGACTTCATCGGATTTGACGCCTGTCTGATGGCCACCCTGGAGACAGCCATCGCCGTGGAACCCTACGCCGATTACATGATCGCCAGCGAGGAAAGCGAACCGGGAACCGGCTGGTACTACACCAACTGGCTGAAGCTTCTGAATGAGAACTCTTCCACCAACACTCTGAATCTGGGCCGTCAGATCTGCGATGATTTCACCACCAAGAATGCCATGTATGCCTCGAGTACAGGGACGACCCTGTCCGTCGTCGACCTGGCGGAACTGGGCGGCGTCGTGGAAGGCAAGCTGGGCTCCTTCGGATCCGGCCTGACCACCCGGCTGAAAAGCAAAGAGTATCAGACGGTGGCAAGTGCCAGAAACGGAAGCCGGGAGTTCTCCCCCGCCAACCGCCTGGACCAGGTAGATCTGGTGGATTTCTGCAAGAATCTGAACACGAAAGAAAGCAAGGAGCTGGCTTCCGCGATCCAGTCCGCCGTGAAATACAACCGGGTCAACGGCATCTCCGACGCCTATGGTCTGAGTATCTATTTCCCGAATTCCAGCCTGAAGTCGGTCAATTCCATGATTCAGATCTGCGAAGACATCGGCGTAGATTCCGAATGGACCGAGGGCATCCGTGCCTACGCAACCCTGGAACAGTCCGGACAGATCATGGCCAATAACGGCTACAGTTATGGCAGCGGCTCCGGCAGCCTGCTGGACATTCTGCTGGGTTCCGGCAGTTCGGGCTCCGGATCTTACAACTACACCACCGGTTCCGGCTCATCCTCCGGAAGCGGCAGTTTCCTGGGCTCCCTCTTCGGAGATGCTGCCTCCGGATCCTACAGCAGCAGCTCCGATACCGGAAGCCTCCTGAGTTCCCTGCTCGGCGGTGCCAGCCAGTCCTCTCAGAGCCAGAGCTCCGGCTCCGGACTGCTCGGCGCACTCCTCGGAGGATCGGGGAATTCCTCCCAGTCCTATAACTCCTACAATTCCTACGGCTCCATGAGCGAGCAGGATATTTATCAGATGCTCCTTCAGGCCTATGGACAGAGCGCAGGCGCCAATAACGCCTACAACAGCAACAGTTATTACAACACCGGTTCCTACGGCGGCAGTTCCTCCAGTCTCCTGGATCTTCTGACCGGCGGTTACACCTCCACCAGTGGAGCCACCTATGGCGTTAACGATTATTCTTCCATTTTCGGCAGTTCCGGATATGGAAACAATGGATACAACACATCCTCCGCTTCCTCCACCATAACCGATCTGCTGGGAGTAGCGGCCCAGATGTTCTCCGGCCGTGCCATGGTCGGTTCCCAGACCCTCGAGCTGACAAAGAAAGACGGGCAGAATGTGCTGGAGCTGAGCGAGGATATGTGGGAGCAGATCACCGATGCCGAGCTGAACGTCTTCGTAGATGACGGCGAAGGATATATCGACCTCGGCCTGGACAATGTACTGGAGTACACCGAAGAAGGCGACCTGATCGATTCCTGGGACGGCACCTGGCTCACCATCGAAGGAAAAGCCGTGGCCCTGTATCCCATCAGCGACGAAGACACCGACGGCAACGGCCTGTACATCACCACCAAGTTCACCCCCGTACTCCTGAACGGAGAACGCGTCAATCTCGTGATCGAATTCAATGAAGAAACCGGACTCGACACCGTCCTCGGCGCCATGGATGTAACCCCCACCGGCGTTCAGGGCAAGGGTTACCGGGAACTGAACCCCGGCGACATCATCCAGCCGGTATGCGACTACTTCACCTACGACGGAACCTTCGAATCCCAGTACACCCTGGGCGATCCTTTCATCGTACCCGACGACGCACAGCTCGCCGTCTCCAACAAAACCGTAACCGGCGGAGACCGCATGCTCTACACCGTCCGCCTCACCGACTATTACCAGGCCAACTACTGGCTTCCCATGACCGAGTATAAATAACCAATCATGGGGACGGTCCTTTTGATCGCTAATTGCATCACCTGATTTCACAGGGACGGTCCTTTTGTACGTTTATCTCTTAACAAAAGGGAATAAAGAGGGAGGGTACTATTGTAAGCCGATGGCTTACAATAGTACCCTCCCTCTTTATCGCAGATCTGTTTCCTGCCTGTATCTTTATGCGAGTCTCTCTGCCGCCTTCATGATCATTTCTTTTGTCAGCGGATAGGGGTAATGCTCCACGTCCTCATCGGCCAGGATCCGGTCCGTGACGGATTCCAGCTGATCCAGGGTAATCCCGATCTCACTGAAGGTGACGGGAAGACCGATCCGCCGGTTGAACTCCCGGAGTTTTACATACTCCTCTTCGTCTCCGTCGATCACCAGCTGCAGCAGGCAGCCAAAACCGACCACCACGCCGTGAATATGCGTCTCATCAAATCCCGGAAGATCGCACAGCGCATAGAACAGGGCATGGGCGATCCCGCCATTATAGAGCATGTTGTGGCGGCGGGTCACCAGCATGGACACCCATCCGGTAGTAATGATAATCGTCAGGGCACACTGCTCCAGTTCATAGGAAGCAATACCGGCCCGGTTATCCGCCAATGCCTTCTCCCCGAAATTCACCAGAGGCTCCATGCACATCCGGCTCATATTCACTCCCATCGCCAGGAAATGCTCCAGAATCTCATCTCTTGCCGAGATACTTACTTCATAGTATTTCGCATAGGTATCCCCGATTCCAGCCCACAGATACTCACTGGGAGCACGGGCGATAATATCCGTATCGATGAAAACATGGGCAGCGGAATCCAGGAAATGCACGAATTCCCGGAAGGAACCGTCCGGATTGTATATGATCGCAACCGAGGAAGAAGCCGCACAGTTCGAAGCCAGCGTCGGGAACGCAAAATACGGCTTGTTCAAATGCAGCGCCACCAGCTTCGCCGTATCCGTTGCCTTTCCCCCGCCCACGGCAAAAATCATATCCGCCTCCTGCACCACCGGATTCGCCTCCATCACAGCAGCATTTTCAAAAGTAGCCTCCATCCCGTACACAATAAAATCCGCAATCGAAATCGACGAGCCCTCCACCGCCTCCAGCAGCTTCTCCTTCGCCGCCGCCATGGCTTTCTGCCCGCCAATCACTACAGCACACTTTCCATATCTCGCACAACGCACCGGCACCTCTTTGTACGCCTCCGGTCCCACCGTATAAGAAGGAATGATAATCGAATAATTTGTCATACAATCTCCTTTTCCACTGATCCCTCAGAAATACTTCACTGATTTAGCATGGTAATGCATTCAAGCGGCTTTGTCAAGACGTAAGTCTCTGAAATGAGACAGAAGGGACGGTTCTTTTTGACTCATTGCACGCAATGAGTCAAAAAGAACCGTCCCTTCTGTCTCACCGGGTCAGATTCTGCACCCACTTATATTTTTTCATCCGGGCCATCACCCAGGGGATCTTGCCCACCTCATCAAGGCAGGTGCAGGCATAGACCGCCAGCACGTGCCAGTTCAGCACAAAAGCTCCCAGAAGCGCCAGGGGGATCGCAATCCCCCACATGCAGATGGCCAAGCTGTACATATCAAACAGGGTATCGCCCCCGCCGTCCAGCACGCCGTTGATACAGACGGTGTTCACGCAGCGGCCGATCATATAGAATGCCATGATCACCATCATCCCCGTCAGATAGCTTCTCGCCTGATCACTCAGCAGCACCATGCGTACCGTGAGCGGCGTCACCGCCAGTACCAGCGCCGTGGAGGCAAATCCGATCAGCCAGGAAACATTTCTCAGTTTCATGCCGACCGCCTTGCCCATTTCCAGACGCCCGGCGCCCAGTTCATTTCCCACCATGATTCCAGCAGCGCTACCCACACCGTTGCAGGCACAGCAGATCAGATCCCGCACCACGGCCGCTACGGAATTAGCCGCAGCTGCATCCACACCCAGGTGGCCCATGATGGCTGTATAGGAGGTAAATCCGACGCCCCAGAGCATACCGCCGCCCAGGAGTGCCAGACACTGCCTCCGGAAATCCCGCCCGAGTTCCCTCCTTCCCGACAGCAATCTCCGCCAGTCCGGCCGCACCCGGTCTGCTCCTGCCGACAGTACCAGGCACAGGATCAGTTCCGCCACCCGGGCGATGACCGTAGCCAGAGCCGCGCCTCTCGCCTGCAGTGCCGGTGCCCCCAGAAGTCCGAAAATAAATACAGCATTGAGCACGATATTCAGAATCACCGCCGCAGAACTGATCATGGCGGTTGCCTGGACATGATCCGTCACCTTCAGCACCGTCAGGTAGCACTGGGAAAGACCGGTCAGAAGATACGACCATCCCGCAATCCGCAGATAGGCACTTCCGATGGAGATCATCACCGGATCATGGGCAAATATCCTCATCAGAATCTGCGGGCAGCCCTCACAGAGAGCAAAAAACAGAATCGAAACAAGACCACACCAGCGGATCATCAGCCGGAACAGCTCCTCTATGGTAACGAGATCTCCCTTTCCGTAATACTGCGCCCCCAGGATCGCCCCCGCCGCGGTGATGGCAAGCAGGAACATATTCTGCACAAACTGCACCTGCGTAGCCAGCGACACCGCCGCCATCTGCTCCTGCGCAACCCGTCCCAGCATCAGCGCATCACAGGCCGCCACCAGCGCCAGCATCAGACTCTGCACGATGATCGGCGCCGAAATTGAAATCAGCCGCCGGTAAAATACACGGTTATCTATGCGATTATCCACAATAGTATCCCTGCGATTCTCTATACGGTTATCTTTGTGTTTTTCCATACTTTGCTCTCTTCCAGGGCCGTCTGCCATATCACAAAAAGCGGCAGACACATCTTCAGAAACATTGTAACTGTTGCATCATATCATAGAAGATCCGGATTGAACAGTCTGAAAGCGATAGAAATTCCTCCCCGTGATTGCCCGCCCGCCTGTAAACCGGCAGTTTTCGCAATATGTGATTTTTGAGATTTACAGTCTCGTGTATTTGGGATATTATGTAAACATAAGTTCACATTATCAGAGAGGAGCGAATTCATTATGATCTCCTGTCCTAATTGCGGCAGCAATCCGCGTTTTGACATAGCGACGCAAAAACTCCTGTGTCCTTACTGTGGTTCTTCTTTTGATGTCGAATCCTTTCCCGAGGAGACGTCCGGTGCCACGATGCAGCAGGTCGAGGGGGAGTATGTCGGTGAACCGGACAAAATGCAGGTTACAGTGTATACGTGTTCTCAGTGCGGCGGCGAACTGATGAGTACCGATTCGGACGCCACAGCTTTCTGCAGTTACTGCGGCTCGCACCAGATTCTGGAAGAACGGCTTTCCCTCCAGGAACGTCCCCAGCGGATCATCCCCTTCAAGATCACGAAGGAAGACTGCAAGAAGACCTATGCCAGCAAACTGAAACGAAGCCTTTTTGCGCCCAAGGTGCTGAAAGACCCCACCCACATTGACGAATTCCGCGCCATTTACATGCCCTACTGGTTCTATAATTTCAGGCAGGAAGGCAAGATTACACTGAACGGAACCACGGAACATCGGGAGGGAGATTACAGGATCGTGGACAGCTATCATCTCTCCGTCGATGCCGATAATACCTTCCGCGGAATAAACCATGATGCTTCCACCTCTTTTGAGGACAAGATTTCAGAAAGTCTGGCCCCCTACGATGTCAAAGAAACCGTTCCTTTCCGGACGGCCTATCTTTCCGGTTTTTACGCAGACATACCGGATCTGAAAAAGACATCTTACGAAAAAGAGGCAGCCGCCATGGCAGCCCGAGACACCATAGAGAATATAGAAGCCATCGAAGACTTCAGGAAGTACGATCTGGGAGAAATGAACGATGTTTCGGCCATAAGCCGTACACGCACCACCCTCGAGTCCGCCCAGTCCTCCATGCTGCCCGTATGGTTTTTATCCTACCGGAAACAGGACCGGGTAGCCTATGCCGCCATCAACGGACAGACCGGCAAGATCACCGCCGACATCCCCATCGATCCGGCTCGGTATCTGATCGGCGTCGGAATCGTAACCGCCATCCTGTGGATCATTCTGCAGGCATTTAACATATCCTCCCTGCGCGGCATCTTGATGACGGTCATCTTAGGTGCCCTGGCCGGATCCCTCATTTACGGCATGGTAGTTCATCAGCTTCAGGAAAATATACAAAACCGCGAGTGGGAAAATTACATGAGGCAGCGGGCCAGGGAGGAGGAAGCTGCCAGGGAGCAGAAAGCCCGGATGCAGAAAGCCCGGATGCAGAATACCCAGATGCAGAATGCCCAGATGCAGGATAATCAGATACAGGACGGCCCGGTGGAAAATGACGCCCCGGAGGCAAAACAGACGGAGCCAAAAGCCGCAAGAAAAAAAGCCCGGAACAAAAAGAGCAAAGCTCCCAAACCTCCCAAAAAGGAGAATTCATCCCCGGGCATCGGCATCACATTTATTATGTGGCTGGTACTGGTCGCCGCCGTCGGCGTTCTGATGTTCCTGGACATGGAATGGCTCATTCTCGCGGAACCGATTCTTGCAGCCGGCTATGTGTATCTCGGTTTTTCCGAGAAAAGCCCCAAAAAGGGGCAGATCAGCAACTTGGCCCTGGGAATATCCACTACCCTGGGAGTCGTGATCTGGTTAATCAACCCCTACATTGACTGGTTGTACTATGGCTGCTGCGTACTGATGATGGGCTGTGTCATCTGGTGCTTCTTTGACGCCCTCTATTACTACAATCAGCTCATGACAAGGCCATTGCCCCAGTTTCAGAAACAGGGAGGTGACGATCGTGCATAATCTCCTCCATCGATTTAAAATTACAACAGCCATTGTGCTGCTCGCCTTCTTTGTCCTTGCCTTCCTTCCGGAAGCCTATGCAGCCTCCGACACCCCTTCTTACGATGCGTATATCGGCGATTTTGCCGATCTCCTTACCGATGAAGAAGAAAACGAGCTGTATCAGATCATGCTCGAGGGAACCAGTTACGGCAACATGGTATTCATGACCATAGACGACGCGGAAGGATACCAGTCCAAAGAATACATTGAAATGATCTATCAGACCAGCGACAGCTTCAGCGGGACAGACGCCGTCATATTCATGATTGACATGGACAATCGCCTGCTGTGGATCACCGGATATGGCAGTAATGAAAAGCGGATCACACCCGATTATGCCAATCTGATCACAGATAATATCTACCGGAAGGCGAAAGCCGGCCAGTATGCCGACTGCGCCTTCGAAGGATACCGGCAGATCAATCGTCGACTGGCCGGGGAACGGGTATCCGGCTCCCTCCGCGGCCTCGGCAATTTCTGCATCGCCGTAATCATAGCCGAAATATTATGCTTTGCCTTTGCCTATGTCACATCTGCCGCAAAGAAAGCCGCCGACTACGAAATCCTTGAAAATATCGAACGGACCGTTAATATCACGAATCCGGAGGTAAAAAAGGCCGGCCGGCGCAGAATATATGATCCACCCAGCCGTTCCGGCGGCAGCGGCGGAAGAAGCGGCGGCGGTGGCGGCGGCGGTGGCGGTGGCGGACACGGCTTCTGATCCACCCACACCTCAGGAGCAATCAGGGAGACGCCAATCAGGGACAATCAGGGGGACGGTCCTAACGATCAATGATCGTTAGGACCGTCCCCCTGATTGGCGCCCCCTGATTGGCGCCCCCTGATTGCTTACATATTTTTGAAAAGGTATCGGATGGTTTGTTCGTTTGGAATAACTATGCCCCTCAGCAATTGATCCATTATGGTGTCCGCCAGTTTCATAGCTGTCTCTGAGCCGGCCCCGCACACCAGAGGAACGTTGAATGCATACAACAATCCAAGTTGTTTGTAATATCCTTCTAATGCTGCCTTATCCTTAATGCTGGCATATTTTTCAAAAAACATGTTCCCTACCTGAACACACATGCTGGCAGGCATGCCGGTGGATCTCTCAATGGAGGTAGCCTGTGCCCCCTGAGGTGCCGAAATCATATCCCGGTATATGGCGGCCAGGTCGCAGACCGGCGGTCCCATGGTTACCTCCGGCATATCGATCAGGACCAGTTCCCCATCCTGGATCATGATATTTCCCGGATGAAGATCATTATGGGTGATGGTGTCGGCCTCTGGTATGTCATCGATAATACTGTGCAGCAGGGCTATCTCTTCCTCCGAGCACCAGGGCGTGAGATTATTCACTTTTCCATGCATCACATCCTGAATTCTGGTGAAACTTCCCGCCGGAACATGGGTCGTATGCAGCGTCTTTGCCAGTTCCACATACTGATCCACATATTTCTCCAGATTTTCCGGGTGATTCACCATCGCATGCCCCAATGTATCCGATTTCAGCATCTCAAAGACCACGCCCAGGCAGTCGCCCACCTGGACCACATCAAAGGGTATTACCGAAGGAATCCCATTGACCAGAGCTGTCCTGGCGAAATTCCGTTCCCGGTCAATGGCATCGATCTTCATCCAGGGCTTATACACCTTGACGATCGTATCCTCATCCAGCCGATAAACGGTGCCATTTCCGCCACGACCGATCTCGGGACAGCCATCAACATCAATCCTGCGTAGTTTCTTCTGCACATCCAGGAGCTCTGTAAAGCCGGTAACCTCCAGGATTTCATAGACCTCCGTCGAAACATGGATGATCGGAAGCGCTGCCTATCAAGAACGCCTCGGCGTTCTTGCCGCGCCGCGCAAGGTGCGAAGCACCT
>CAMOYN010000089.1 GCA_946630035.1 uncultured Lachnospiraceae bacterium | reverse complement strand
TTCTTAATGCCGGTCCGTTCCCGCTCCGAGGCCTCCAGATCTCCCAGCCACTGTTTCCCCTCGGTCTTGGCATGCCGCAATTTGTCTGCCTCTTCCGAATATCCGTCCTTGATGATACCGCCTTCCCGCACCGTCAGTGGCGGATCGTCTTCAATCCCGCGGGCAATCAGATCTTCCAGGTCTTCCAGGCAGTCCAGATCCCGGCAGATTTCCGTAAGCTGCGAAGACTTATATCCCAGCAGCAGCTGACGGATGGGCGGAAGCATGGCCAGAGAATTCCGGAAGGCGATCAGATCCCGGGGAGTGGCCGAGCGGTAGGCGATCCGTCCGATCAGTCTCTCCAGGTCGTACACCGGATTCAGATATTCCCGCAGCTCTTCCCGGTTTATAATCTCTTCATTGATTTCCTGTATCGCATCCTGCCGGGCCCGGATCTCCTCCGGATCGATCAGCGGCTGCTCAATGTAGCTTCGCAGCATCCGCGCTCCCATGGCTGTCTTTGTCTTGTCCAGCACCCAGAGCAACGTTCCCCGTTTCTGCTTTTCCCGCAAGGTCTCCGTCAGTTCCAGGTTCCTCCGGGTGGAGGTATCGATCACCATATAGCCACCCGGCATATAGGGCTGGATCCGGGTCATATGATCCAGTGAGATCTTCTGCGTCTCATAAAGATACCCCAGGAGAGCACCGGCGGCCACCGTTCCGGCCGCATAATCCGCCAGGCCAAGTCCCTCCAGAGCACTTACATGAAAATGTTCCTTCAGGCGCTTCTCACAGGCATCATCATTAAAATACCGGTTTCCCAGAAAAGACATGGCAATCCGGAGACGGTTTTTCAGATCCTCTGTGTCAATGCCGCTCATGGCAAAGGCTTCATTGCAGATAATTTCTGCCGGCATGAACTTGTTGATCTCATCCAGCATGGTCCGGGCGGAAGTGATCTGCGTCACAAAGTAGTCTCCGGTCGTCACATCCGCCACCGAGACGCCAAAAGTCTTATCCATGTAGACGATACACATCAGATAATTGTTTTTCGTCTCGTCCAGGGCCTGGGTACACAGGTTCGTACCCGGAGTCACGACCCGGATCACTTCTCTTTTCACCAGTCCCTTGGCCTGTTTCGGATCCTCCATCTGTTCCGCGATCGCTACTTTGTATCCTTTCTCTACCAGACGGGTGAGATAGCTTTCCACCGCATGATAGGGGACGCCGCACATCGGAGCGCGCTCTTCCATGCCGCAGTCTTTGCCGGTCAATGTGATCTCCAGCTCCCGGGAAGCGGTCAGAGCATCTTCATAAAACATCTCATAGAAATCACCCAGCCGGTAAAAAAGTATGCAGTCCGGATATTCTTTTTTGGTATCCAGATAATGCTGCATCATGGGAGTCATCATAGTTTCATCCTGCCTTTTCGCCTAGATAATAAAATCCATGTGCTTCTGTAAGCTTTACAGAGAAAATCTGTCCGATCATGGACGCATCTCCTGGGAAATGTACCATTATATTATTGGAAAGACGACCGGTAACCATCGAAGGATCGTGATCATCCATGGATTCTACCAGCGCTTCCTGAACGGTACCAAGATCTTTACAGCACACTTCCCCCGCGATTTTCTGTACTTCTGCCAGCAGACGGTCAAAACGGGGATGGATTACCTCCTCCGGCACCTGTTCCCAGTCGGCCGCCGGAGTTCCCGTCCTTCGGGAATAGATGAAAGTGAAAGCACTATCATAACGCACCTTACGGACTACGTCCATGGTTTCTTCGAAGTCTTCCTCTGTCTCTCCCGGGAACCCCACAATGATGTCTGTGGTCAGTGAAAGATCCGGGATCTCCCGCTTCAGTTTCATCGCCAGATCCAGGTACTGTTCTTTTGTATAGTGACGGTTCATCTTTTTGAGAAGCCGTGTACTGCCGGACTGCAGCGGCAGATGAAGATGCCGACAGATTTTCTTCGATTCTTTCATCACCTGAATGAGATCATCCGAGAGATCCTTCGGATGGGAAGTCATAAACCGGATCCGTTTCAGTCCCTCAATCTTTTCAATTCTTCGCAGGAGTTCAGCAAAGGTGATTTCTTCCTCCAGGCCACGTCCATAGGAATTCACATTCTGTCCCAGAAGCATCACTTCCACCACACCGTCTGCCACCAGTCGCTCGATCTCGGCGATGATATCCTCCGGCTTCCGGCTGCGCTCCCGTCCACGGACATAGGGAACGATACAGTAGGTGCAGAAGTTATTGCAGCCGAACATGATATTCACACCTGATTTGAAGGGATATTTTCTCTCTACCGGCAGCTCTTCCACAATCTGTGTCGTATCCTTCCACAGTTCCACCACCATATCCTCGCCGGTAAAGCACCGGTACAGCAATTCAGCCAGGCGGAAAATATTGTGGGTTCCGAAAATCAGATCCACAAAAGTAAAGGAACGCTTCAGTTTTTCCACCACGGTAGGCTCCTGCATCATACAGCCGCAGAGGGCAATGATCATATCCTTCCGTTTTTTCTTGATGGCATTCAGATGACCCAGCCGCCCGTAAACCCGGAGATTGGCATTCTCCCGTACGGTGCAGGTATTGTAGAGTACGAAATCCGCCTCTTCTTCCTCTGTCTCTTCATATCCGATGGCCTTAAGAATGCCCAGGAGCTTTTCAGAATCCCTGGCATTCATCTGACACCCGAATGTGGTCACACAGGCCGTCTGTGCCCGGCCGGTACGGCGGGCTCTCTCCTGCAGGATATCCCGGCATTTTGCCATATAATAAAACTGCCGTTCCGGTTCGAACTCCGGTGCCTCCCCAGAGGTATCAATCCTGTTCAAATCAACGTCATACATAGTTGTCCCACCATTTTCTGCATAGTTTTAACTGACCTTTGCGGTTCTCTCGCATGGCAAGTCAATAGTTTATTATATCTCAGTTGGTATCACTGTGCAAGTCTTGTTTTGTTTTCCCAGAAAGAAGCCGCATAGACAATTCGAGGTAAAAGATTTCTTCCGTATCATGGTAATCGATTGTACAGATTTCTTCAATTCGATGAATCCGGTATTTTAATGTATTGAGATGCACATGAAGCTCTTCGGAGGTCTCTTTCTGACGGCAGTGATTTTTCACAAAACATATCAGTGTGTCTTTCAGTTCGGTTCTGTTCTCCTTGTCATAGGCTTCCAGCTGATGAATCGCCGGATGCAGAAGCTTCAAAGCCATCTCTTTCTCCTGAAGAGAGCGAAGCAGGTAGGATAGGGCCAGGTCCCGGCAGTATCGCACTCCCGGTTCCCTGGAGGATTCCGCAGCAAACACCGCCTGCTCATACGCGGTACGAATCTGGTCCGTACTCTGTATGGGCATGGAAACACCCGCTGCGATATTCCTCCGGATCAGCTCTTTCTTCAGAGTGGGGATCATATGGTTCAACGAAGATACCTGTGTAAACATTACCACATCCTTCTGATACTCACATAGAACGCACTGGTTCTCCCACTGCCGGAGATCATTCATTAACATAACACAAAACGTATGATTCTGGATGGCCAGCGTTCTCAGCAGCAAAATCACGGCATCGGAATGAAAATCCAGACGATGATAGAATTTATCCAGCACCTGAGACGTGAGCTGTTCTCCCTGAAGCAGACGGAGGAAGATCGACTGGGTCCCCTGATGCGTAGATATCGAAGACGAAAACTCTTCTGCCTGACCGAAGGCGGCAGCAAAATACGGCATTAACGTCATGCCGATTCCCGCCTCGAATTCAGAGGAAGGAAACATGAGCAGAAACCCAACCCGTTCCCCTTCATAGGATATATACATGGCAATCGCACCCAGTTCATCCTTCCCGGGACTGTGTAAATGCTGAGGTTCATCGGTCAGATCATGACTGATTTTACCATCTCGGTCCGCAAAAACTCTGCCCAGGATGTTGGTCCCCAGAATATTCTCCTCCAGCAGTGTCTGCAGGAATTCCTGATCCTTTATGGCAGAAAAGTTAGCCGCCGTCACCAGTTTGCCTTCAATATCAAACACAACCACCGGATCTTCTGTCACACACTCTGCCAGTGTCATCATGGATGCAATCGACGAATGACGGCCTCCGGCCATGATCAGATCCTGCTCCAGCTGATTATAAAACTCAAAAGAAGCAAGGACATCATTCAGGAGCTGCTCATAATCCGCGACGTGACAGATCATCTGATTCTGACCGTTGGAAAGAAGCAGAGAATCCTCATACCTGGGATCCTGAAAATAATCCCGGGAAGTTCCCAGGTATACATAATCCAGTGAAAAGGAGGGCAGATGGTCACTGAAAAAACGGATACCCCGTATCGATTGTGTATCCTCCAGAATATGGCATTCCGGTTCATATTTCCTGAGGTAACGGGCTATAAGAGACATACTAAGCTTCATAAGGATCCTCCTCCTTATCTCTTTGTCTGTTTCAGACAAACAAGCTTCATGATCTATTATTCAATTTGTCATTTTAAGATCTGTTTTACAATACATATATCTTCTATAATTACTAACAACGAAGATACAGTGTAAATAATAATAATGAGAAAACCAAGGAAAATCAAGAGCTTTTTGACGTTTATCAACCATCGTTTATCAAAGGAGGAACACATATGGCACAGGCACCTCAGTTCGATTTCAAATCCAATTACCTGAATTTTCTTCATCACAAACCGACAACACTGATTCCCAATTCCTTCGTGGGAAACAAAATCCTCGGCTTCGGCGCCCTTAATGGACCGGCGATTGAAAAAGGTGCTCAGTTCGGCGACTGTATGGACGGTTTCGGTATCAAGTGGGAATACCCTGCCACCGGCGGCGGCGCTGCTGTTCCGGACGTAAATTACACGGTGATGGATGATGTGTCGGAATGGCGGGAGAAAGTACATATTCCGGATCCTGCGGAGTATAACTGGAAGGCGGATTATGAGATGGAGTGCAGAATTCTCGGCGAACCGGACCGGGAACACTGCGTGGTCGATTTCGGTTTCGGAAACGGCGTCTTTGAACGTCTGGCAGCCCTGATGGGATTTGAAGATGCACTGGTCGCCATGGCCTCCGATCCGGAAGAAACCTATGCGCTGTTTGAGGCAATTACCGATTATAAAGTAAAGGCTCTGGACTATATCATCGAAGCCTATCATCCGGACACCATCACGTACTTTGACGATGTTGCCACACAGAGAGATCTCTTTATGTCACCGGAGACCTATCGCACCCTGATCAAACCTCATCACAAACGGTTTGCCCAGGAATGCCTGAAGCGTGGAATCATGCCCATCTACCACTGCTGCGGCCATGCAGAAGCCATTGTGGAAGACATGATTGACTGCGGATGGGTTGCCTGGTCTTCCGTACAGATCAGTAATGACATCTGTGCCCTGATCGAAAAATACAGTGACCGCATCGGTTTTGTGGGCGGCTACGACAGTAACGGTGCACCGGCGCAGATCGACGCCCCTCACGACGTCATCGTCACAGAAGTAAAACGCTGCCTGGACACCTACGGAAAATATCACAAAGGGTACTGCTTCTTTGGATTCCGCTATGCCAATTCCCTGGATCCGGCAGTACAGGGAGCTGCCATGGGAGAAATCGTGGAAGCCTGCATGGCCTACAGCTTCGAACTGCTGATGGCCGGAAAGTAATACATTCCTATAAGAAATACATTTCCATAAGAAAACCATCGCCTCCGCAATCTGGTTCAGGATTACGGAGGCGGTTTTGGTTGCAGAACGATTCTAATTACAAATACGATTCTAGTTACAGATAGGATTCTGGTTACAAAGACGATGGCTATTGCGCAATGGATTTTCGTGTGCTAAAATTCATATTTGAGACTAATTATAGAGGAGTTTTATCATCATGGAAATCAGTATCCTGCTTGCCAAGCAGATCCTGGCTATGTTTCTGATTGTAATTGTCGGTTTCTGCTCGGTGCATTTCCATTTATTTGAAGAACGAGATACGAAGTTTCTGGCGAAGCTGAACATTGACATCATCTGTCCCTGTGCCATCGTCAGCGCCTTTCAGATTCCGTTTTCCATGGAAAAACTGGGCGGACTTCTGGTAGCAATTCTGGCCGCAGTGATAATCCATGTCGTATATATCGCCCTGGATTATTGCTTACGCAAGCCACTGAAGCTGACCCCGGTAGAATCGGCATCGGTTCTTTATAGCAATTGTCTGAATCTGATCCTCCCCCTGGTCACGGCCACATTGAGTTCGGAGATGGTTTTCTACTGCACCGCCTTTATGCTGGTACAGACGTTTTTGATGTGGACCCACGGAAAGGCACTGGTCAGTGGGCAGCATAAAGTGAATCCCAGAGATTATCTGAATCCGAATGTTTTTGCCATGGGCATCGGACTGATGTTATATATCTTCCGGATTTCTCTTCCTGAGATTCCCTATACGGCTCTCAAAAATATCGGAGGTACCATCGGACCAGTCAGTATGCTGGTGATCGGAATGCTGATCGGACCCACCGACGTGAAAAAAGCCTTTCTTAACGGAAGAGCCTATTTTATAGCCTTTCTCCGCCTGATCGCATTTCCGCTGGTTACCGTTATGATACTGGTTTTTAGTGGCATCAACCGTCTGCATCCGGACGCCTCTCGGATTCTCCTGGTGACACTTCTGGCAGCCTCTTCCTGTACGGCCTCTACCATACCTCAGCTGGCAGGAGTTTACGGAGATGAAGGGGCTTATGCCAGTACACTGAGCATCGTCAATCTGGCTCTCTGCATCGTCACCATGCCATTGATTGTGTTTGTATATCAGTTTCTGCTGTAGTAAATAATTCCTAATAATAATTCTAAATCAGATTATAACTCTGGATCGTACAAATACCGGATTTTACTGTAAATGTCAGCAAAATCCACTTCATATTCACCGTTCCATATGGCAACCGGAATTCTATCAGAAAAATCATAGAGTTCCGGTGTTTTTTCACTGGTAAGGTCTGAATAAACCATTATTATCTTATGATCCGGATCCACAATCCAGTACTCATGAACACCAGCCCGACGGTATTTTTCCCGTTTGATAATGCAATCCTTACGAGCCGATGAAGGTGATACAACTTCTATCACCATTTCCGGCGCTCCGAAGCAGTTCTTTCTGGTAATCTTATTTCTCTTGCAGATCACAACCAGATCCGGCTGAACCATCGTCCACTGGTCCCGATCCAGCTGAACATCAAAAGGGGAAAGGAAGACTTTGCATTTTCCGTTTTTCTTTTCTACGTATTCGGATAATGAAATGTATAGTTTCCCAATCAACTCCTGATGAATAGCCGAAGGAGCTGCCATGTCATAAAAAACACCATCGATCAGTTCCCTGCGTATATCATCGTCCAGCGCATAATAATCTTCCACGGTGTATCTCCCCTGGCGGTCATAGGAGGCCGCTTCGGATGTACTTTCCATCAAACGATCCTGCTGAATATCCTGTATAATCTTCCGGTAAAATTCATGCTCTGTTTCCGTCAATTTACTCATGGCATGTCGTACCATCCTTTCGATGCAATCTGAAAATCGGTCTTTTATCAGCCTTTTCATCTACAATATTAGCATTTATTCTTTCTATGTCAACCATAGCTGTTACACAATGAATATTCTGCTTTCTTTAAAAAGCAGCTCTGTAAAAAGCAAAAAACCAGGTCTCGAAAAGATTTCGAAATCTGGTTTTTTGCTTTTTATCTTTAACCATTCATTAATTTATTGTATCTCTATTCTCCAGCCCTTTTCCGTCAGGATCTTTTTCATAGGGATGTCCGTCGGTTCGCAGGGGACTTCGGGCAGGATCTGGAACTCATATCCGATTCCTGTCGTCGGAAGCCAGGGGAATCGTTCCAGGAAACGATCGTAGAAGCCGCCGCCGTAGCCGACCCGCCGCCGGCTTTCATCATAGGCAACTCCCGGCACAAGAAACAGGGTCTGCTGTCCCGGAGTAAATACTTCGCATTCTTTTCTGGGCTCCCAGACGTGAAAGTTTCCTTCTTCCAGTTCCTCAAAGGAATTGATACGATAGAAATCCATGGTTTTTCCTTCCACCCGGGGGGATGCAACGACTTTTCCCTTCTCCCAGGCGTCTCTTATCACTTCCTCCAGGGAAACTTCACCCTGGGTCGCGATATATACCAGCACCGAGTCCGCTTTCTTATATTCTTCTGAGGCGAGAATCTGCCGGCAGATCTCATGGCTTTTTTCTGCCGCCAGTTCAGCAGACTGTTCTTCTCTCATACGGCGGCAGTATCTGCGAATTTCCTTTTTGTCCATTCCCATAGAATCTCCTCCTGTTTCAGAGTGAGGCTGTATTTTCCTGTTTAACAGTAAACTACGTGTGATACTTTCGTCTTAGTGAGTTTTCCCTTTGTTACCGTATTTTTCTCCCAGATCCACGATGGTACCGTCGGGGTATTTGATCTTGGTGCTGTCCAGAGTGCCCCGCAGATTCTCCCGGATCGCATCGATGTAGGCTTTCCGCAGCCGTGCCTGTTCCTCTTTTTCTTCCGGTGTCAGTCCTACTGCTTTGGATTTGTGATACAGTGTGTTGATTCTGTCGATGTCCTTCATGTCCATGGCCGATATCTCCTTATAATAGCTTCCGCAATTTTTATACCGTCTACCGCGGCCGAGGTAATACCGCCGGCATATCCGGCTCCTTCTCCACAGGGATACAGTCCCCTGACGGCACTCTCCATCTCTTCGTTCCGTTCGATCCTCACCGGGGAGGAAGTCCGGCTTTCCACGCCGGAAAGCACGGCATCCGGCCGGTCATATCCACGGATTTTCTTTCCGAATTCCGGTATCTGTGAAAGAAGGGCCTCATTTACCGCTTCCGGCAGCACTTCTCTCAGATCGGATAACTCCCAGGAACCGCACAGATCCGGCTGTACATCGCCGGTTGTGCGAGAAACGCGGCCCAGACGAAAATCTTCCCACAGCTGCACCGGAATATTTCCGCTTCCTGCTGTAAATGCCGCTGCCTCCAGGCGGCGCTGAAAGGCAACCCCCGCCAGGGAATCCCTGCTGCCAAAGTCCTCCGGGCTTACCGTAACCACGAGAGCGGAATTCGCATTTCTTCCATCCCGGGCGGCCCGGCTCATCCCGTTTACGGCAATTTTCCCCGGCTCGGAAGAGGCATTTACCACCTGTCCTCCGGGACACATGCAAAAGGAGTAGACACCTCGGCCGGAGGGACTTCTTCCGGTCAGCTTATAGTCCGCCACCGGAAGTCCGTTTCGTTCCGATGTTCCGTACTGAGAGATCTGAATCATCTCCTGGGGATGTTCGATCCGCACTCCCACGGCGAAGGATTTGGCATGCATCGGAATGCCGTTCTTCTGCAGCATGGAGAAAGTGTCCCGGGCGGAATGTCCGATGGCAAGAATCACGGTCTCGGCCGGAAGCTGCCGGATATTCCCCTGGCCATCTTCGCAGGTCACACCGATGATCTGTCCGCCTTCCGGGTCCATCTTAAGGTCTGTCACTTTCGTATGAAACCAGATCTCTCCCCCGGCAGCAAGAATCCGCTTTCTCAGGTTCTGAACTACCGTATACAGTACATCCGTTCCCACATGGGGTTTGTTCCACCACAGGATGGAAGGATCGGCCCCCGCCTCTACGAACCATTCCAGCACCTTGCGGATCCGCCCGTAGCGGTCTTTGATCTGGGTATTCAGTTTTCCATCGGAAAAAGTCCCGGCACCGCCTTCACCAAACTGAACATTGGAATCTTCCTGCAGCTCTCCTCCCTGCCAGAATCTCCGTACGTCTTCGGTTCGTTCTTCCACGGGAGCTCCGCGTTCCAGCAATATCGGAGCATACCCTGCTTCCGCCAGCCATCCGG
>CAMOYN010000088.1 GCA_946630035.1 uncultured Lachnospiraceae bacterium | reverse complement strand
CGACATATCATATCCGATCCGATCCTGCATTCGGGCGGAAGGCCGGATCAAAAGATCGGCCGTGACCTTCAGAGTGGTACTGAAATAATCGCTTTTATGACGTATCTCAAATCCCACGGTTCCTTCCGGCAGCGTCAGGTCTCTGGCTATGTCCGCTTTATCTCCGGTGAAGATCAGATTTCTGAACCGGATGAGGTCCTCGGAATGTTTCTTACGGATCCATACTTCCACCGGAGCATAGGTCGAAGCATCCGTATTTTCAAATCTTCCGGACCAGGAATCGCCTTCTTTTTTGCCATCGTATTCTGTCAGCCGTACTTCCAGATGTCTAAAACAATAATCCGAATCGGATAGCTCTACATTTCCGGTCTCTGGATCCCAGGAGCGTTTATTGGCGGCCTGTCCACTGTTGTACAGGATATCCCGGTCCAGACCATCCCGGATTACGATCTCACGTTCCGGCAGCGAATAGGTCTTCACCGTGTCATCCCAGACCGGGGCAACATCTGGCTGCCCGTCATAAACCAGTTCGTAGGGCAGGAGAATCTCTTCTTTCTGCTCCACCAGATCTTCCTGTCCCCCTGGAATCATATGCTTCGTCTCCGTCTCCCAGTCGACGATATGTTTGTCAAATTCACCATAGGGATAGAACTGGGTATAGATCGTGGTTTCTGCTTCCACCCGGTGGCTGGTCTCAAATCCGCTTTTCCAGTGTTCTGTCACCACCGCCTCGTTGTGGATCCGAAGCCCCTCCGGTCCGACATTCCGAAGCATCTTCAGGGGATATTTCAGCACTACCTTCGTTTTTGTCGCTTTCACAGTGCCCCCAGGTGTCACTTCGGTATCCAGCCCTGCGGGATCCATATATACCAGACTCCCGTCGTGTACCGTATCTTCACTCCAGGAAATACGATAGGGCTGATTAGTCGGATTCTGAACCTCTTCGCACAATTCCCATAGAATATAGAAGTAACGGTCTGCGTCCGGAGGTTCTTTTCCCCAGCTGTTATCCCAGCGATAAACGACTGAGCCAAAATTTTTGTACTGTCCGCTGACCACTCTGGTATGCATCCTGGTTTTCAGATGAATCTCTTCTTCCGAAGAGGTATCTCCACCGGTATCCACCACGAAGCGGACAGGGACATCCCCTTCGAAATAACCGGTTCCCTCCACCGGCTTCCATCGTTCTCCTTCCGGCACCATTCCGCCGCCCGGCACCGTTCTGGGATCTACGGTATAGCTGATGGCGGCATCCACACCGGTATTTCCTCCGATCTCCACACTGTTGGTGATGATATAGTCCCTATCCTCTTCATAGAAGTTAAAGAACATCCCTGCTTTGGTGGCAGGAGCCCGGGAGAGCTGAGAAGCAATGTTGCAGATGCCGGTCGGTTCCCCGCTATAATCCGTAAAAATATACTTAGGAACACGGATCCGGACGGCTCCGGCCGGGAAAGTACAGGTAACATCTTTATTCATCTCAAACCGTATATGAAGCGTCGCAGTTACCGTGCTGATTCCGGTGGGGTGAAAAACCAGAGAATCACCTGTATTATCCACGCTGGTATTGGAAGAATTCTTCCAGTCTGCGGAGAAGGAATACATGCCCCCGGCAAACTCCCTGGTGGTGAGTGCCGGTTCCCATCTGGCATAATAAGTCCCTCCCTTGTCAATAACCGTCTCCGCCGTCAGTTCTTCTCCGCTGCCATCGGACTTCGGATACCATCCCCGGAAGACATAACCATTCCGTGTGGCTCCCGGAAGCAGGCCTACCGGATAGCCACAGGGGACCTTGATCTTACGGCTGGAGGGAGAGCCCCCGTTACCTCTGAAATTCAGTGTACACTGTCCCGTCCAATGGGCCGTCAGTGTGGTATCCTCCTCCAGCACCGTGGTTTCGTTGACTTTCGTCTCCCCCAGATACCATCCCTCAAATACATATCCTTCCTTTTCCGGCACCGGCAGAGCCTTCAGTGCATCCCCGGCATATATCCGGATGGACTCTTCTGCACTCCCGCCGGCCGTATCAAAACTTACGGTTATCTGGTCCAGGGGAATCCAGCGGGCCGTCAGCAAAGCGGAATTCTTTAAAGTAAAAGGCACCTGCACCTCAACCCGGGTACCATCTTCCGTATACCACCCCTCCAGCCGGCATCCATACTTACGGACCTCCGGCAAGGCAGTAAGAACCACGTCCTCGAAAGATTCGATCCGACGTTCCTCTTCGGAAAGTTCCGAGAGAAAATCTCCGCCGGCAGCATCAAACTTCAGGAGCCGGCTCCATCTGGCATAGAATCTGGCATTCTCACTGACCACCGTGTCGGGAGTAACCGCTGTCCCTCCTTCCGGTTCGGTATACCATCCCATAAAACTCCAGCCACTACGGTATAGTTCCGGCAGTGCACCCACATGTCCCTCCGGATCCGAGGTCTGTCGATCCATCTCCCTTCCGGTCCCATCATTGCAGGAAAAGGTAATAGTGTATCTCGGTTTCCATCGGGCATAGAGGATGGTGTCCTCCGTAAACACACTGGAAGAAGAAAACAGACTTCCACCCTTCTTTGCCGTATACCATCCGGAAAACCAGAATCCTTCCCGGACAGGTTCAGGAATGGTTACCCTGTCGCCTATCCTTTCACCGGAGGGCACCCGGCAATCCGGCGGATTATCGTCGGATGTACCATCCCGGTTCAGATCAAAGGAAAGGGTAACATAATCTGAGGACCACTGGGCATACAGAATAACGGTATCCCCTTCCTCCTCCGTGAGATTCATCACCTCCTCACCGGAAGGATAGAAGGTTCCGTTACCCTCCCTGTCCGTACTCCAGCCTCTTAAGATATAACCTTCCCTCTCAAACAGGTCTTCTCCTGGCAGCCAGGGAGTGTCATATACCAGGATGGCGCTTTGCCGTTCCCCTTCCGCACCGTTCGGATCCAGCAGCAGTGTATACTCCGCCGGATCCCTCCAGTGTGCGTAGTAGGTGTTCTGTTCTACTGTATTACCCGCATATAATGCCTCACCTCCTTTACGTCCGGTATACCAGCCTGCAAATTTCCAGCCCGGCCGGGACGCCATCGGCATCGTGTCTTCTGTGAAGGTCGTAAACCCGACCGCACCACTCAGGCTGCGAGGCTCTGCCACGCCACCATTCCCGTCAAACTTCAGGGTAATCTGTCGGGTATACCATCCGGCTTCCTCTCCACCGGCGTAGTTCTTCATCAGTTCTGTTTCAGTGAATACACGACCGGAAGGAATATGAATCCAGGATCCCGCCGGCAGACGAGTGCCGGTACCTCCATAAAAATAAAAATCTTCGGGCAGATAGATTCTCTGCAAGGATTGCATAGAATAAAACATGGAATTCATGCTGGTAACAGAGCTCGTATCCATACCACCCAGATCCAGTGTTTCCAGGGCGCTGTATCCCGAAAACATACTATTCAGCGAGCCGATACAATGAACCGTCTCCAGGAAGACCGCTTTGCGGATCAATGTTTTCCAGGAGGACCATGGCATGGTTCCACTGAGATTCCCTTCTGTCCCGCTGGCCGGTCCCACTGTCAGCACATAGTTTTCATCCAGTGTCCAGATACAGGTTCCGATGGTTCCGGAAGCGATATCGGAGGACGAGCTGCCGGCTTCTGCCTGCGGATCGTCCGCGGCCTCTGGAATTTCCGCGGATTCCACAGCTTCCGAGGATTCAGCCCCGGCCTCTTCTGGCGATTCGGTCTCAGGCGATTCCCCACCTTCGTTCTCTGACGATTTAATCTCATGTGATTCCCCGCCTTCGTCCTCTGACGATTTAATCTCAGGTGATTCCCCGCCTTCGTCCTCTGACGCTCCTTCCTCCTCCATCTCCGGATTTTCCCCGGCCTCTTCCGCAGATTCGGGCTCAGACGATTCCCCGGGTTCTGCAACGGATGACTCCCTGGTTCCAGCTCCGGATGACTCCCCGGTTTCAGCTCCGGATGACTCCCCGGGGCTTTTTCCGGATTCTTTCTGTGGATTCTCTCCGACATCTCCCATCGGTTCCGCCTCGGCGGATTCCCCGGCTTCCTTCCCCGGTCCGGCCTCTGGATTATCCCCGGTTTCCTTCTCTGACGGTTCCCCGGATTCCCCTTTCACAGTTTCCTCTGTTTCCGGCGGGAAAAGCTCTTCCGGCTCCTTCTCCGAAGATTCCTCACTGTTTATTTCTGTTGAAGCCTCGATGTTTTCTTCCACGGCACTGTCCGTCTCTGCCGCGAAGCAGGAGGAAGGCAATGGCTCAACCATCAGAATCACCGCCATTACCAGGGAAAGCATTTTTACAGCTTTTTTCCTGCGAGGATGATTACGAAAGAACAGGATCAGCAGCAGAGCCGCAGAGATCATAAACGAAATTACCCATCCGGTTACCGATGAAGTATCTCCGGTCCTGACACTGCCGCCTCTGCTGTTTCCTCTCATGCTGTCCTTCCTTTCTCCCGGATCGGAAGTTCCCTCCTTCTCCGGCTTTTCTTCTCTGTAATTCTGAAATACCAGGTTCTCCTGTTTTCCCGGCCGGTCTTCTCCTGCACAGATACACTGGGATTGCAGCTGACCCTCATCTCCGGAATAGACAAAAAAAGTGACGTCATAGACGATGGGATCATAGTACCCTTCCGGGTCCTCCGGGATCTTCTGCGATATACGGTAATGATAATCCCCCGGTTCCGAAAATGTCAGGAAACAGGTTCTGGTCTGGTCCTCGCCGATCGCCCAGATCTCTGCCGGTTTATCCCGGGGATGGTCCAGATCTACCGCCTGGATCATACCTCCCTTTCCTCTGCATTCCAGAGAAACCGGAACCGTCACCCGGGAGGCTGCCGCAGTTTCTTTGGAAAACACCATCAGCAGCACCAGAGCCAGCCAACAACGTATCACCTTCATCGTCACTCCTTCTCTCTTCCTTCTTTATCCTTCCGTCAAAACTCCAAATACCACCAGCCGCTCCTCATTCATGGCATCGGTGCAGGTAGACATTCCCAGGATCCGGGTCTCGTCGCTTCCGGCCCACTCCGGTTCCAGATAGATCCGGGCCGACTTTTTCAGAAGAGAACGGAGGAGGCGGCCCTCTCCCGGTTCAAAGACCGCCGTCTCCGTCACATCCGTCATCATGACCGCTATCAGCTCCAGCTGATATTTCCGGCCTCCGGCCGTCAGCGTACCTCTTCGATGTTTCCTGAAATAAGACTCATCCAGAAATGCATCCAGAGCACCGAACATATGGCCTCCCTCCATGTGATGTCCGTACAGGAGGGAGTAGGAGTCCCGGAAATCCGGCCGGTTCCGGCAGTCCAGAAAGATACTTCCCGACAGGGAGAATGCTCCGTGGGGATCCTGATTGATGTACTGCATGTTGTCCCTTCCCTGCATGACAGGATAATCGATGGTCGTCCCTTCGATCGTCAGCCAGGCCACCGCATCCTCCGACAGTTCTTTCAGCGACGGACCTGCATCATTGCTCTCCGGTTTATATTTCAGCAGTGTTTCGTCGGAAGCATGATGGTAGATCACTGCCGTATCATACAGAGCATATCCGCCCAGCAGCATCAGGTTCAGACAGAAGAGGAGAATCAGTTCGTCCAGCAGCCGGTGGATTCCTCGTATGATACGTTTTGCCCACATGAAATTATTCCTGCCTTTTCCATGTCCCGGGGACGCTTTATTCCTCTTCTCTTCTGCGTCTCATCGAGATACTGACTGCTCCTGCGACACCCAGGAGGGTCACGGCTGCGAAGGGCATTACCTGCATGGCTACACCTGTGGGGATCGTTCCCGCCCGATGGTTGGTGTAGCTGACCTGCGTATCTTTCGTAATGGCAGAATCCTCCACTGCCAGGGAGGAGGAAAGGGCCATATCCGCCGCCTGTGCTCCGTCTCCGTTTTTGGTATCTCCTGCAATATCGGCCTGAACGGAATAACCTTCCTTCTGCATTGTCTCTTTATTCTCCGAGATCTCATATCCCGTATTCTTCGCCAGGCCATGGATTACGATATGCTGGCCGTGCTGCAGCCAGTACATCTGTGTCACCGATCCGTTGGCATCCGCCGTCAGCTGTGCCGGGTTGGTATAGGAATCGGTGTTAAAGCCGTTTTTCTTCGTCACGGCATCAGCGGCCGCAAGATCCACATCATAGACCGTGCCCGGGACCGCCCCGGTAATATTCACCGTGAAGGCGAAATACTCATCATGAGAGGCCTGATTGCCGGTGACCGTTTTGGAAAGAGTCAGTTCCTCTGTCTCATAGTGATTTACAAAACCCGCGGCCTTCTGGGAGGCACTGCTTCCGTCGGCCTTTACGGCTCCGGTGCTTTCCTGATTGTGAAGTACATAGCCTTCCACCACCAGACTGCCCGCACTCTGAGGATCTTCCGTCACATATACATCCATGATCCGGGTGGTATCATTATCATTCACGATACCTAAATCTTCATTCCCCGCACTTTCCGTCACGATATACCGGTATACTCCCGGCTCCTTAAAAGATACCCCGGAAAAATCCACCTTAATGTCAGACCGGGCATATTTCTGTTTTCCGGCCTCCAGCGTCACCGGATCCTGATTGATGTTGGTTCCGTCACTCTTTTTCTGTGTATTCACCGTATCCGGCAAGGTCTGTACATCACTATAGGTAGTCTGTCCCGCAGCAAAGACGGCGGTTCCGATGGTGGGAGTTCCTGTTACCTTGGACGCGTCGTCTCCGGCAAACACCTGAAGTACGGAATCCTCCGCATTCTGTGCCGGTCCAGGCGCAATGCTGTACCGGAAAGTGACATTCGGTACATTTGCCTCCTTATCCATGATCAGGTACTTCTCCACCACGATGTCCTTTCCTCCTCCCACCGGAGAATACACCGTCCCCTCCGAATAAGCCGGTGTGGCGGATGCCACCGCCAGGACTGCCATCATAGCTGCTGCTCTTCTTCTGTTTCTGTTCATTCTGTGCTCAGCCGTTCCGCAGTAAACGGCCAATACTCCTTTCTGTGATATATCTGTAAAAAATCAGAGAGACGGCATCCTGTATCCGGCTGCCATCTCTCTAAAAACTGCGCCTCTTCACCGAGAGTATCAGCACTCCCTCCAGCTGATCCACCCGTACCGTCCCAAAACTCCGGCTGTCGGACAGATCGCTTCTGAAATCATTCAATAAAAACACTTCTCCCTCCGGGACCGTGATCGGAAAAGCAAGGTAGTCCCCGGCTTTGTCCGTGGGATAAACCACAGACTCGGCCGGAAAAGCTCCGTTCACCGTAAATCCCTCTTCGGATATCATCACCTCATCCCCGGAAACCGCAGCGATCCGATAATAGGCCCCCTGCCGCCCTTCCGGGTGGTACCACACGATATCTCCCGGATAGTAGCCGGATCGCTTCCATGTAAACCCCAGTTCGCCGTCCCGCAGGCCCGGATACATGGAGTTGCCCCGCTGAATACCGGCTCCCAGAAACCAGACACCGGCGATCTTCCCTGCCAGCATCAGAACCGCGATCCTAAGGATCAGTCCAGCCAGCAGCCTTCCCGTAGTTTTCCCATCTGACGTGGATTCCCTATCCGCCGTAATTTCTGAATTCGCCGTGGTTTCTGCGTTCGTACTGGTTTCTGTATTCATCCTGGTTTCTGTATCCGCCGCGATTTCTGAATTCTCCGTGGTTTCTGTATTCGTCCTGGTTTCTGTACCTGACGAGGTTTTCTTATTTGTTTCCATATATCATTCATCTCCGGGAATCCGCAAAGCAAGTAAAAAAGGTAACAAAAAAGCAGGAAGATGAAGATTTCTCTTCATCGCCCTGCCTGTTCTTTTTTTGCAATTTTATAATAACACACCCGGAAAGAATGCGGGTGGTTGTTCTGGGTCTGATCTGGTCGTTCCGGGGTTTTCCGGGTCGTTTCAGGTCGGATCAGGCAATTTCCAGCGCAATCTCCATCATCTCGTGGAAGGTCGTCTGTCTGTCTTCGGCCGGAAGCGCCTCTCCCGTGTAGATATGATCGGAAATGGTGAAAATACCCAGCGCCTTTTTCTTCGCTCTGGCTGCAATCATATAGAGAGCGGCCGACTCCATCTCGACGCAGGTGACTCCCATCTTCTTCCATGCATCATTGCATGTGTCGTCGTCACTGTAGAAGGTATCCGAGGAAAGGACATTTCCGACGACCACATGGACGCCTTTGCTCTCCGCCGTCTCTACAGCCTTGCGGAGCAGTCCGAAGTCTGCGATCGGAGCGAAGGTTCCGGGAAGCTTGTACTGGGAGGCAAAATTCGAATTGGTGCAGGCGCCCATCCCGATCACAACGTCCCGCAGCTTAATATCATCCGACAGACCGCCGGCTGAGCCGATGCGGATGATGGTATCCACATCATAGAAATGATACAGCTCATAGGAATAAATTGAAATGGAAGGCATTCCCATACCGCTTCCCATAACGGATACGGTTTTCCCTTTATAATTTCCGGTAAAGCCGAACATGTTGCGGACCGTATTGAAACATTTTACATCCGTGAGATAATTGTCTGCGATATATTTCGCCCGCAGCGGATCGCCGGGCATCAGAACTGTCTTAGCAATATCACCGGGTACGGCAGCATTATGTGGAGTAGCCATGATTTATACCTCCTGTTTTATAATGTAGAAATGTTAGTATGACAGATTACCCCCAGGGAAGAAGGGGATTTTCCACCGTTTTATCCCGAAGCATCAGATTGCCCACGGCCTCGGATGCCGGAAGGCCTTCAAAGAGAACCTTGTTGATCTGATCCACGATGGGCATGTTTACCTGGTACTTCTCGGCCAGGGCCTTGGCGGCTTTGGCGGAATACACACCTTCCACCACCTGATTTACTTCTTTCATGGCGGCTTCCATGCTATATCCCTGTCCCATCAGAATCCCGGCTCTCCGGTTGCGGCTGTGCATACTCGCGCAGGTAACGATCAGGTCACCGATACCGGAGAGACCATAGAGGGTCTCCGTGCGGGCTCCCATCGCCAGTCCCAGGCGGGAGATCTCTGCCATACCGCGGGTAATCAGGGCGGCTTTGGTGTTGTCACCGTATCCCAGTCCGTCTGCAATGCCTGCCGCCAGAGCGATGACGTTTTTCAGGGAACCGCCCAGCTCGATGCCCAGAATATCCGGGCTGATATAGACGCGGAACACAGGACTCATGAAGATGCCCTGAAGCCATTCCGCCGTCTCACGATCCTCTGCACCGATTACCACAGAGGTGGGAATGCCGCGGCTCACTTCCTCGGCATGGCTGGGTCCGGAAAGAACCGCCACCTTTGCCTGAGGGATCTCTTCCGAGATCTGCCGGGAAAGGACTGCCAGGGTATTCTCCTCAATTCCCTTGGCCACATTGACGATAACCTGGCCTGAACGGATCAGAGGACTCACCAGTCTGGCGGTACGTCTCGTAAATACGGAAGCCACGGCCATAACTACCAGATCCGGCTCCCGGAGAGCTTCCTCCAGATCGCCGGTGACATGAATTGACTCCGGAACCGCTACTCCGGGCAGATTCACATGTTCGTGTTTTGTCTGCAGCATCTCGATTTCCGCCGGAACCGCCGACCAGACCGTCACATCATGTCCATTATTATTCAGTAAAAGCGTGATTCCCATTCCCCAGGTACCGGCACCCAGCACTGTAATCTTACTCATAAAATCCACTCCCTTTCTCGACAATTACTTAAACAAAGGATTTTCCGTGCCGCGGATCAGACGACGAATATTCTTTCTGTGCTGCCAGATGGCCAGCGCCGCCAGGATGAACACCAGGACGCAGGTTTCCACCAGCGAGGCATCTTCCACCGCCAGAAGGAAGTTCGCTCCCATGATCCACCATCCGAAGAAAAACAGAACCATAACCGTGATTGAACCGAGGGATACTGTATTAAACAGGAACACCACCAGGACAAATACGGCCAGCAGGAACAATGCGAGGCGCCAGTCGAGAGCTGCGATTAGAGCGGCTGTCACGG
>CAMOYN010000087.1 GCA_946630035.1 uncultured Lachnospiraceae bacterium | reverse complement strand
CGCTGCCGCCCCGGGCAAGTTCACAAAGTTCATCCGGACGGATGCCCATGGTATTCGCCATGACCTCCAGGAAACGCCCGGTACCTGCCGAGCATTTGTCATTCATAACAAAATCCTTCACCATACCGTCTTCGATCCGGATCACCTTGGTGTCCTGGCCGCCGATGTCAATCACGGTGAGATCCTTCGTGCCGTGCAGCCAGACTGCCCCCTTCGCGTGGCAGGTGATTTCCGTCACTGTCCTGTCAGCGAAAGGAACCGAGATCCGCCCGTACCCTGTGGCCACACAGCGGGAATCCCCAAAGGAAATTCCCTGGGACTCCAGAGAACTCCGGATCGCTTCCGCCGTATCGACGCTGCTCCATCCGGTGGGCTGCACATGGGTGCGTATCCTCTCACCGGCTTCATTTAAAACCGCATATTTGGCACAGGTGGATCCGATATCTATTCCAATATAATACATTTCAATTATCCTTTCCAAGCGGCAAATCATCCTGGACTATCCGATTGTTTGTCACACACATAACAATAACTTGCAGGAATCCTCTTCAGCAAAATCGATTCCGCTTCGGGTTAATCTGACAGGGCAAAGAAACAATATCATAATATTCCGCATGATTCAAGTCTATACAGGCCCTGGCTGCGTCGATATCCTCCGGCTGCAGCAGCAGAGACATCCCACAGCCCAACTCACCCTGGATAGACCGGGGAGCCGGCGCAATCCGGCAGGGAATCTTTTTTTTCGTCAGGAGATCCTTCAGAGCCATCCCCTGGGTATAGGTTGAAAATAAAATATAGTAATTTAATTTTGTATCCATAATTTAATCTCTGACGCAGGATTCTCGTGACTTTAGTCATGAGAGGAGTGCGCAATAGGAAGCTCGTCTCAGACGTGGGATACATACCCGCGTCAGAGATTAAAGCCTCCGGCGGATCGCAGCCGCGCAATAAGGAAGGTGCTTCGCACCTTGCACGGCGCGGCAAGAACACCGAGACGTTCTTGATTTGTTCAATTTATAGGTATTTTACAGATTTTACTACCTTTGAAAGGATCTGTTCCAGGGTCATTCGGTGAAGAATATGCCGTAATTGTTCGTATTTGACCTCTTGTGATAAAAATACTACCTGCATTCGTCTGGATTCAAGCCAGTATATATCCAAATCGGATAGTATTTTTTAAAAAAATGGTCATATACGAACAATATGTCCATTTTCTGTCAAGATTTTACGATCAACACAGGAATCTGAGGTAGTATTTTTTATTTTTGCGTTCATAATTGAACAGAGAGGTCTTCCACCAGCGTTTTTTAACACGTTGGAATATTGGGCGCTTCTTCGTTCCACTACGGTCGGAGCTAAACGCTCCGCGAGGATGCGCACGTGTGCGGTGCGGAAGGTGCCATGCGGCACTCCGCACACGGCGCGCAAGACTCGCAAGCGAGTCTTGAACTCGAAGTCTTATCTGCTTCCGAGATTAAACAGGGGCGGTGACTGGCACCACCCCCGATCTATATTCCATATCTGCCTTAGTCAGGCATCCAGGCTATTCCGTCTCTGTCTTAGTCAGGTATCTTGAATTTTCAGCCAAGCATCTCTACGAAGGCTTCGATCCGGGTGCGGAGCTGTTCCGCATCGGCGTCGGTGTAGTCGGTCTCGATTCCCAGTACGGGGATGCCGGCTTCTTTCAGGGCCTTCTCTACGGTGTAGCCTTCGGTATCGTACAGGCAGCAGAACTTCAGGTTAACATCGATGACGCCGTCTACGTGATACTCTTTTGCCAGGCGCAGGATGTCGTCAATGCGGCCGCTGTTCGGTGTGAAGCAGGCGCAGTTGATGCCCATGTAACGGTCAGCCAGAGCCTTGTACTGATCGTCCAGAGTGGTCTTGGTCTCGTCCACCAGATTCTCGAAGTAACGGGTACCGGTGCAGGTCTCTTCGCAGACAACGGCGGCGCCGCTGGTCTCGATGATGTGATGCAGTTTCCAGTTCGGGATTGCCATCGGGGTGCCGGATACCAGGATTCTCTTGGTTCCCTTCGGGAATACGGAGACGCCATCTTTCACGCGCTGTTCCAGTTCATCGGCCAGGCGGTTGGTCATCTGAGCGCAGCGGACCGGATCATCGAAGAAGGCGATCTGCATCATAAGGAGGGCATCCTTGCCGCTGATCGGGATGACATCGGATTTACGGGTCTCATAGACGCGGGCCAGTGCTTTTCTCTTCTCATTGATGATGTGAATGGACTCCGCCAGTTTCTCCGGTGTGATCTTATTTCCGGTGGTCTTCTCAACGACGGCTGCGAATTCACGGATCTCATCTGCCCATTTCTCGATGTCCTTGGCGCGCTTCATCTGCGGGATGTCCATGATGTGCATGGGAACATCCTGTCCCAGGATCTCCCAGGCTTTCTTCTTGCCGTCGCAGGTGGTCTCACCTACATACATGTCGGCGATCCGGAAGAAAGGACATGTCTTGCCGAGACGGGCTCCGACGGAGGCTTTGATCAGGGGGCAGGTGCTCTTCGGCAGAACGGCTTCTCCGTCCGGTACCCAGAACTGGGAGCCGCCGCACAGACCGGTAACGATACCGTCAGCGGCGATGACTACTTCGTCCGGTACATAGACACAGAAGGTACCAAATACCTTGCGGCCCTTTTTCTGCTCTTCGATCAGTTCCGCAGGACGGATTCCGTGAATGTCCGCTACTACCATATCCCAGAAGTCCATGGAAGCAGGACGATTTTCCTGTGACAGATATACATCACCGAAAGCAGTCGGAAGGACAGCACAGAGATTATCATGAGCTTCCAGATTCATTCCAAGATCTTTCCACATCTGCTGATAATTTGCCATTTTTATTCTCCTCACATAATGAATATTACAGGATGACGCTTATAGATATCATTTATTTCCTGTAATTATAAAGTATAATGGCAAAAATCATCGGTGTCCAATCATCCATCCGAATCATGGGAATCTGCTATAGATTTTTCCAATAAGACACGACAAACCCGGAGATCAGACCCTCCTTTTCTCAGGCCAATGACCTGGCGTGGCAGCGATCTGCCGGATCCTTCCGTTTATCCGGGTATATCCGTCCCCAGTTCCCCGAGGGAACGGCCATCCTCCGTGAGCATGTCCAGCCGGCAGATGTCAAAGCAGACGTCTCTGGGAAGCGCCTTGCAATCGGAGGTTTCCGCTGGCTGCATCAGTTCTTCCCGGCCGGCAAAACGCAGGAATGCTTCCATCACGGTCTCCGGTTTCAGATTAGCGGCAGAGCTGGCGGCCAGCCGCATGTAGTAGGAGTTCGTGTTCTCCTCGAAGGAAAATGCATGGATGCGGGGAAGGATATCGATCTCTTCGGTCTTATGTTTTCCGTGGCGGACGGCCAGTACTTCCGGTTGCGTGAGGAAACGCCGGATCTCGGAGGCATCCGGACCCGGACGTCCCTCAAGAAGGCGTAATTTTACCCTGTAATCGGCCAGTCCCACGAGAGCCATGGCGTTGTTATTTTTCTTTTTTATGTCCTCCGGCAGACGGCGGCATTCCGTCACCTTCATGCCCTTTGCCATAACGGCATTCAGCCTTGTCAGGAATTCCCGGCTGCTCATCTCTTCGGTCAGCTCGGTATCCATGTATTCCCCCGCCGAAGTCAGTCCGACGCTCAGAGGGGAGGCAAAAGACATCACCGGATGGGGATGAAATCCCTCGGAATACTTCACGGGGATGTCTGCCCGCTGGAAGGCTTTCTGGAAATACCGCAGGATGTCCAGGTGTCCGATGAAGCGCATATTTCCCGTCTTTTCAAATCTGACTCGTATTCTCATTCCCTGATTCCTCCTGCCATCTCCTCTGTCTGCCCCTCATCCGAAAGGATCTCCTTCGTATCCGAAGAGGATTCATTGTGATTCCTCGGCTCTGTGCAGATCCCGCACCCGAAGGAGGCGGCACCGCAGCCGCTACAGGCCTGCCGGCAGTTGGGGGTAACTTCGGCCCGCATGGCGCGTTCCCACTCCCTGCGGAGGAATTTCTTCGTGACTCCGATATCGATGAAGTCCCAGGGGAAGATCTCATCGGCGCCGCGTTCCCGCAAAGTATAGAAATCCGGATCGACACCGCACGCCCGGAAGGCATCCATCCATTTCCGGTCATCAAAGGTCTCTGACCAGGCATCAAAGAGACATCCGCTCCGATAGGCGGCCTCGATGGCCGGTGCCACCCGGCGGTCCCCCCGGGCCAGAATACCCTCCAGCACCGTGACATCCGCCTCGTGATACTGGTAATGCATGGATTTCTGGTTGAGCTGCTGGCGGAAGGTATCCTTTACCAGACGGGCCCGGCGGATATACTCTTCCTTCGGGAACATCGTCGCCCACTGGAAGGGGGTGAAGGGCTTCGGCACGAAGAAGGAGGAGCTGGCGGTCAGCTGAATCTTCCCCTTCCGTTTTTCCTTCGGCACTTCGTCAAAGAATCTCTCACAGATCCTCTCAGAGAGCTCGGCGATGCCTTTCATATCCTCCTCGGTCTCGCCCGGAAGGCCCAGCATGAAATAGAGTTTCACCTTGGTCCAGCCTCCCCGGAAGGCCTCTGCAGCTCCGTTCAGGATATCCTCTTCCGTCAGCCCCTTGTTAATCACATTGCGCATCCGCTGGGTTCCTGCCTCCGGAGCGAAGGTCAGGCTGCTCTTGCGGATATCCTGCACCTTGCTCATGACATCCAGAGAGAAGGAATCGATGCGAAGGGAGGGCAGAGAAATGTTAACATATCTGCGGTTACATTCTTCGATCAGAGAATTCAGCAGGGGCTCCAGCTGGGTGTAATCACTGGAACTCAGAGAACTCAGGGAAATCTCATCCTGCCCCGTGGCATCCAGCATCTTCGCCGCCAGATCCTGCAGGAACTTAAGATTTCTCTCCCGCACCGGCCGGTAAATCATGCCTGCCTGGCAGAAACGGCATCCCCGGATACATCCCCGCTGGATCTCCAGCACCACCCGGTCCTGGGTCACCTTTATAAAAGGAACAATAGGCGCATCGGGGTAATAGGTGTCACTGAGGTCCTTCTGAATCTCCTTCCGGATCACCGCCGGGACGCCCGGAGCCTTCGGGGTAAAAGCCTCGATGGTAGCATCTTCCTTATAAGTCACTTCATATAAAGAAGGGACATAGATCCCGGGGACAGAGGCCGCCTTCTTCAGGAAATCCTGCCGGCTTCCCCCCATAGCCTTATTTTCCTGCCACAGATCCACCAGAGGAAGCATGGAAGTCTCCCCCTCGCCGATGTAAAACAGATCAAAGAAATCCGCCAGCGGTTCCGGATTGTAGGTGCAGGGGCCGCCCCCGATCACGATGGGATCCTCCTCCCCACGCTCACAGGCATGCAGAGGAATCCCGGAAAGATCCAGGATCTGCAGGATATTCGTGTAACACATCTCGTACTGGATGGTGATTCCCAGAAAATCAAAGTTTTTCACCGGATCCTGGGATTCCAGGGCAAACAGAGGAATCTTCCGCTCCCGCATAATTGGATCCAGATCCGTCCAGGGAGAATACACTCTCTCACACCAGATGTCCTCCCGCGAGTTCAGCATATGGTAGAGGATCTGAATCCCCAGGTGTGACATGCCGATCTCATATACATCAGGAAAACACATGCAGAAACGAGTCCGGATCCGGCCCTCCGCCAGCGCCTTCCGTTTGTCCACGGAATTCACCTCACCACCGATATATCTGGCCGGTTTATCTATCGATAATAAAATATCATCCGGAAGAGCCAGATTTCTCTCCGTCTCCCCGGACATACCTAACTGAATCATTTCTTCACTCATCTTATGATCTTACCTCACGATAATATCTCTTCAATTCACTGTAGATGTATTGTAGTTGGTTTTCCGGAGGATGTCAATCTCTGCTTCCGCTGCCGCGATCATTGATCTTTTATTTATTGCCCCGGAATTCGTCCTATGGTATAATCAGAAAAATTTTGTAAATAAGGCAGACCAGTTCCACGATCTGACATGGTCTGCCTGGAATATATAGGCTGAAAGGAGTTACATACAATGGATTCTGAAAAAATGGTATCTTTAAATCCCGATGATCTGGAGCTGGTTTCCGGAGGTAAGAAAAATCAGAAGGTCGACGTGGCAGAAAAATACGATGCTCTTCGGAGAGCCTGGAAAGGCCTGAAATTCCCCGAACATGGATACACCTCCCATACTCTGGATGCCTATGCCGATGAATGGGAAGCCGCCGGATTTAAGCCGAAGGCCAAGACCTTCCTGATGCGCTTCGTAACCTGGGACGTATGATACCAAGGGGTAAGATGCCTTGCAGTCCATGCTTGCATGGACGTACATAAAAAAACATAATAAAAAGAAGCGGTAGCTGAAGTACCACCAAAGCCAGATTCCCGGTCTGACTTTTGGGAGGAGTTCAGATGCCGCTTCTTTTTCTGTCCGGATTTTCCTTTTGACGAAATCTTCTCTTTATTCCCGGTGCTTCAGGATCTCTCCGGGTGAGATCCGGTGAATCTTCCTCTGGAGGAGCCGGGTGATGATAAAGCACAGGGTTACGATAAACAGATAGATGCCTACATAGACCAGGGGTGACATGGAAAGATCCATGGCGCAGGCGACGTTGGAGACGAAATAGGGATACAGGGCGTCGATGGCTGCCTTGGAGAGAGCGATCATGGGAATCGTGCCGATGGCGATCAGGACCTGGCTCCCGCTCAGATACAGCTTCCGGACCTCCCTGTCCCGGTAGCCGAAGATCTTCATCAGGGAGATATCATACATCGAGTGATCCACCAGGACTCCCAGCATAAGGTACATCACCACGACGAAGATGAGAATGGAAAATCCCGTCATGAAGTAGATCATGCCCCACATGAGTTCAATGAACACATCGGAGGCCTTTCGGATATCCTCTTTGGTCGTGGTGGCATAGAGGCGGCCGCTCTTGATGTCCAGGGCATGGTCGGAAAATACCACATTGTAGGCGTCCTTCCCTGCCCCACATATTTTTCGCAGGGCGTCGATGTCCATGAAGGCATAGAAGGCCGGAGAAAACTGGGTGATGCCGGCGATGTGGAAGGCATAGATCCGGCCGGCTTCCTCGTCCCGGAGTGTCACCTCATCTCCCGTTTTCAGATTGTATTTCTGGGCCATGGCGGAGCTTATCACCACTTCATCCATGCGGTCCGAAAGATCCAGCGGGAAATAGGGATTATCCGGGCCGATTCCCATCAGGGTCACGTCGAGATCATAGCCAAACCGCTCTTTTTTCAGGCTTTTTGCATAGGCGCTCACACCGCCCTCCGGCACCTCGGGATCCGGATATTTATAGAAATACATGTATTCATACCGGGTGTCCGCCACGCTGTCATGCTGGACGTGGGTACACATCACCAGGCAGTCTACACCGATCCAGACCAGCATCAGCGAGATGCCGAGGCCGGCAAGAACCGTCAGAGCAATCCGGGATTCCCTGAGAGTCTGGCGGATGCGGAATCCGGACACGAAACTCATCCGGTCCAGATCCAGGTTGTGAAATCCGACTTCTTTCTTCTCTCTTCGAAGCAGAGAGAGGGCTGTTTTGGACAGCTTTTTGCGGATCACAAGGAAATTCACAATGATAGCCATGAGTGGCGGAAGCACCACTCCGTAGACCACGATGTAGGTGATCCAGATGAGGGGCAGTTCCGGTACGGAGTAATAATTGTAGGTATCCATCATCTGAAAGCCGATTCCGTAATCCGTATACCCCAGCAGGGTCCCCGCCAGTCCGGCCAGGAAAGTGACCGAGACAGGAAGGATCATATAATGCCGGATCAGATCTTTTCTTGTCACTCCCATGGAATACAGAGTTCCGATCACACTGCTGTCCTCATCGATGCCGTGCATGATGAATACCGCCAGGACATAGGCAAAAAGCCCCAGTATGATCACTCCGGCAACGCCGCAGCCATAGAGACTGATGTACAGATCATTGGCCGAGGCACCGATCCGCATGTTATCTTCCCGGGGGACAAATTCCTGCAGATTATGGACAGAAACACCCAGATTCTCTTTCAGTTCCTTCGCTTCTTTTTTCCCTGCGGCAAACTCCGCCATATCCAGCAGTAGGGAAATATCTTCCGTCTGCTCCCGGTAATATCGTTTGAACCATTTATCATCGATATCTTCTACATCGAAGGGAAAATCTTCGATGATCTTCCGGATCTCCTTATCCGTAATCTCACTGCCGGTTTTCTCTGGGTTTCTCCGGTAGGCATATATGAAACGCTCCGCTCCCTCGGCCGTTCCTGCTTCCTGCAGCTGCCGGTACATCTCCTCCGTGACAAAAGCGGTCCCGAAGGTCTTACTGTCCGCAGTGCTGTCCGTCATGTTCCGCACCGGACTGTCGTAATCCGGAGTGGTGGCTAGACCGGTTACGGTAAAATGAAATCCGCCGAAGGAAACCGTATCTCCGGTCTCCACCTCATTTACTTCACAGAATCGTCTCTCCAGAACAATATCCTGTTCCTCTGAGGGAAGATCTCCCTTTAAAAGCTCCAGCCGGTTGATATTTTCACGGTTTTTAAATACCCGGAGGATGGCCCCCTTTTCCTCCTTGAAATCCAGGAAGAACTGATTCTCGATGATCACTCCGTTTTCCGTCAGTTCCTGAATATTTTCCTCGGTCAGAGGTGCGAAGGTGCGGAACTCCCCATCCTCCACCTGATTGGCCTCTGCGTGAGAGTGGACCCCCCGGATGATGATCTCCGCGGCCCCCAGGAGAGAGACCAGCATATAGACGGAAACCAGGATCAGAAGCCCCAGCATCAGATAGCGAAATATATGGGAGCGCAGTTCCCGCAGCGCCCTGCGCCTGAGAATTCTTTGCATACAAACCTCCTGTTACCTTACTACTTGCTCATATGGTCTCTGTCATCGGAATCGGACGGTTTACAGATCTGTCAGTTCCGCGGCCGGTATCTTTGTCTCATTCCGGTAGTCCTCGGAGATCCTTCCGTCCCGGATCACCAGCACCTGATCCACCATATCTTTGATGGCATTGTTGTGGGTAACAATCAGCATGGTCGTTCCGTATTTGCGGTTGACCGTTTCCAGCAGGGTGAGGATCCCCCGGGATGTATGGGAGTCCAGGGCTCCGGTGGGCTCATCACACAGAAGCAGTCTCGGATTCTTGATCAGGGCGCGGGCAATGGCGCAGCGCTGCTGCTGACCTCCGGAGAGCTGGGAGGGGAATTTATTGCGATAGTCTGACAACCCCAGGGTCTCGATTAGATCATCCCGGTCCAGCGGATCCTTCGTCAGATAGGCACACACCTCGATGTTCTCCCTTACCGTCAGGTTTGGAACCAGGTTGTAGAACTGAAAAATAAATCCAAGACTTTCTCTCCGGTACTCCGCCAGCTGTGTCATGGAAAGGCCGCAGATCTCCTTCCCATCCACCTGGATGCTGCCCCCGTCCGGGACCTCCAGACCGCCGATGCAGTTCAGAAAGGTGGATTTTCCGGAACCACTGGGTCCCTGTATCACGCAGAGATCCCCGGCTTTCACCGATGTCGTCACTCCCCGGAGGGCCATGGTTTTCGCGTCCCCTGTGCCATAGGTTTTCTTCAGATCCTTCACTTCCAGATACATAGGTTATCCTCGTTATACATACTATACTTTAGATAGATTAATATTATAGTTGTTAGCTAGACCTAATTATAGCATCGGATCTGATTCGTTGCAAGTGAAAAAAGAGCTCCAAAGAGGAAATCAGAGGCAATCAGAGGGACGGTCCTTACGATCAGTGATCGTAAGGACCGTCCCTCTGATTGCCTCTGATTTCTTAGACTTCTGTCATTTCATGTAAGGCACGAATGGCGGTATCTACCTCTTCTTCCGTATTAAAATGGGAGAAACTGAAACGTACCGCTCCCTGGGCTACGGTGCCGAGGGCTTCGTGCATCCGGGGGGCGCAGTGGGCGCCGGCCCGGGTGGAGATCTCATAGC
>CAMOYN010000086.1 GCA_946630035.1 uncultured Lachnospiraceae bacterium | reverse complement strand
ATTGAGATGAAAAAGCTAAGTCTGTTTCTGATCTGTGCCATGGTGGTTACCGCCATGGCAACGGACAGTTTTTCCATGGAAATGATGAAGAGGGGGACCCGGGGCGATAATGTCCGGGAAGTGCAGGAGGCGCTGATTTCCCTGGGGTATCTGGGAAAGGGGGAGGCCGACGGCGTATTTGGGGCTAAAACGGAAAGGGCGGTTCTGGCTTTTCAGCAGGACCGTGGTCTAGACGCTTCCGGTATGGTGGGCGAAGGCACCTACCATGCGCTGACGGAGGCTCCGGACCTGGAACCGGGGCAGAATGCGGAGGCTTCGGGCGAGGAAATTAATTACGAAGATTCCTTTCCTTCCTGGGATCCGGACAGTGGGGCATTGAAGGAACTGGTGGATTTTGTGTCGGCCGCCACAGATCCGGCCAGTCCGGATTATCTGGAGCCGGTGGATCGGATCGCTACCTTTGATATGGACGGTACCATTCTCTGCGAGAAGGCGCCGATCTACTTCGATTACTGCCTGACGGAGTATCGTGTGCTGGATGACCCGACCTATCACGCGACGGAGGAAGAGCGGGATGCCATGCAGCAGGTGCGTGATCACGGGAATACCTACGGAGAGACCTTTAAACCCGAGGGGATGACGAAAGATGATCTTGTCGCGTCGGCTTTTGCCGGCATGACCCCCGAGGAGTTCCGTAAGTACGTGGTGGATTTCGCCGACAGTGTGGATGCGGTCGGTTTTGAGGGGATGACCTATGGGCAGTCCTTCTATAAGCCTATGCTGGAGGTGATGGACTATCTGAGAATGAATGATTTCGATGTGTGGATGGTTTCTGCCTGCGAGCGTGAGGTGGTACGGGCCCTCGTGGAACGTTATGACATTCCCTTTGATCGTGTGATTGCTACCGATGTTCCCTATGTTGCTTCCGGAAAGGGCGAGGAAGCAGCCGATGATTATAACATGGGAAAGGAAGAGACGATCCTGCTGGGAGCTCCTCTGGATGAGGTGGAATGTGGTAAATCCGGGAAGTCGGCTGCCATTGCCCGTGAGATCGGAAAACGCCCGGTACTGGCCTTCGGCAACAGCAGCGGCGATTACTCGATGCTGAATTACGCCGAGGGGAATACGGAACATACCGGCATGGGATTTTTTGTGGTATGTGACGATACCGAACGGGAATATGGCAGCGCCGAGAAGGCGGCTGAGTATTACGAGGAAGTAGAAAAACAGGGCTGGACAGCCATCTCGATGGCGGAGGACTGGGAGACGATCTACGGGGATGGAGTGCAGAAAACCGCGCTGCCCGGCGCGGAAGAAGCACTCGACGAGGCTGCCTGATCACAGCCGATGAAAAACGAGGGGTTTATAAATGATACTGATTCCGGTTTTTCTTGTAAGCATGATTCCATTTGCGGTTCTTTACCTGTGGCTCAGGAATCTGAAGGGAAAAGACGAGGCGTATCAGAAACTCTGTGACAGAACCGCGATCCGCGGTATCCTCTCTGCCGACGCCCCAATATAAACGTTTTTTAATAATTAATAGGATGAAATTCTTCTTTCTTTCAGTTATAATAGCCTTGATTCGCGTATTTTTGCGCTTATCACATTATCTAAAGGAGAGAGAAAAATGACGATTTACGAGTTTTTCACCCTCATGGGCGGTGTTGGCCTGTTCCTGTATGGAATGAGCATCATGTCCACGGGGCTGAAAGGAGCTGCCGGCGACAAGATGCAGACGATTCTGGAGCATGCCACAACGAATCGTTTTCTGGCGGTAATGGTCGGAATTCTTGTTACGCTTCTGATCCAGAGTTCTTCTGCTACGGATATGATGGTTATCAGTTTCGTAAATTCCGGGCTGATGACGCTGGCGCAGGCGATCGGTGTGATTATGGGTGCCAATATCGGTACTACGGTGACGGCACAGATCACGGCCTTCAATCTCGGTGCCTATGCTCCGATGATCCTCTTTATCGGTGCTGTCATGTATCTGTTCTTAAAAAAGAACACCGTGAAGTATATCGGATGTATCATCATGGGGTTTGGCATGTTGTTCTTTGGCATTTCCCTGATCAAGGAAGCCATCGTTCCCCTTTCCAAAAGTCCGGAGTTTATTTCCTTCCTGACCACTCTGGAGCATCCGGCGATCGCGGTCATTTTCGGCGTGGTGTTCACTTCGATTCTTCAGAGCTCTTCTTCTTCCGTAGTTATCTTTCAGACTTTTACGGCGCAGGGGCTTCTGACCTTTGACATCACGGTATATCTGGTGATCGGTGCGGCCATCGGATCGGTGGCGCCCAACCTGCTGGCGTCGCTGACCACGAATCGGAACGGGAAACGGACGGCGATCCTGAATCTGCTGTTCAATCTGATCCGTGCGGGCATTATCATTCTGCTGATCAACCTCTTCCCGCCGTTTTTGGATCTCATCCGGAATCTGACACCGAACAGCGTCGGTCGTCAGGTGGCGAATGCGCATACGATCTTTGCCATCCTTGCTGTTCTGATCGAGTTCCCCTTCGCCAGCGCGATCGTTTCTCTTGCACAGAAGATCATCCCGCTGAAGGAAGAGGAGAGCCGGCAGCTGGAGAACCGCCAGCTCCGTTACCTGAACCAGCTTCCGGTTGTGCTTCCTTCCTCCGTCGCGCTGCAGCAGTCCCGGCGTGAGATATCCCGTATGGGACATATTGCCCTGAACAGCATTTTTGAGGCGATTGAATGTTTCTTTGAGCCGGATGAAAAGAAAATCCAGGATGTGATCGAGACGGAAGAAAGTGTGGATATACTTACCGATGCGATCACCCAGCAGCTGATATCTCTCCGGTCCCGGGATTACGGGCCCCGGGATGTCTATCAGCTGTCGCAGATGATGATGGTGGTCTCGGATATAGAACGTCTCTCGGATCATGCCGAGAATATCGCGGAATATGCGATGCAGCTGCAGAATAAAAAGGCAGTGATTTCTGAAACTGGGCAGGCGGAACTGAAACGCCTGGCAGATGCCGCCGCCGCTTCCCTGAAAATGTCATTGGATATATTTGAAAATGAAAAATACGATCTGCTTCCGGAAATGGAATCGTTGGAGCAGAGAGTAGACGACCTGCAGGTGGAGGTCATCAACAATCATGTTCAGCGCCTGATGAACGTTACGTGTGATCCAATGGGCGGCGTCATTTTCACCGACATGGCCACCAATCTGGAGCGCTGCTCCGACCATGCGCTGAATATCGCTTCCGCGCTGGCGAAGATACCCGCAAACCTGTAGAAATGAGAGGGAGACAGGAGGAGACAGGGGACGGTCCTTTGTCTCCTAATGAAAACACGGAGGAGACAGGGGACGGACCTTTGTCTCCTAATGAAAACACGGGAAAGAGTCTGTGAAAAAAACGGTTTTCCGTTTTTTCACAGACTCTTTCCTTTGTTTTCTATAAGGAGACAAAGGTCTGTCCCCTGTCTCCCGTGTTTTCTATAAAGAGACAAAGGACCGTCCCCTGTCTCCTATAATGCAGAGAGGCGTTCTTTGGCCTGGTGGGTTTTGGGATGTCCGGGCCCGTAGTTTTCTTCGAACAGAGGGAGGCAGATTTCCAGGCATTTTTTCTCCTGGGTGGTGTCGCCCTGCAGCCGAAAGGCGCGAGAGCGGTTCCAGGCGTTTTCTGCTGCGGCCAGTCCTCCGATGGATTCGGCGATTTCCCGGACTTCCTCCAGGAGGGTGGAGGCTTTTTCGTGTTCTCCGCCCTCCAGATAGGCTGCGGCGGCGTTGTTCCAGACGATTTCTCTGGTATGGCCTTCGTACCCGGCTTTCCGGCAGAGTCGCAGGGCTTCTTCATGGGTACGGTATGCTTCTTCCCGCCGTCCCAGCCCGGAAAGCATGGTTCCCAGGGAGCTGAGGGCGAAGATAGTGTCGGCACCTTCGGTTCCCATATATTTCTGTACCAGATGCAGTACCTCTTTCTGCATCTCAAGGGCTTCGAGAGGTCTTCCTTCTGCACGGGCGAGCCATCCACGGGTATTGGCATATTCCCGGCGGATTACCCAGTAATCATCGTCCCGGATCCGGTCCTTCACCCACGCCAGCCCCTGATGGGCCTCCGGATATTTTCCCAGGAGAACGTAAAGAAATGCAGCCCTGATTCGGTAAAGGATCTGCTGACGGTCCCTGTCGCCCAGTGTTCTTTGTATCAGATCCGCACAATTCATATTCCAGCGAATGCTCTCTTCATATCTTCCCTGAACCATTCGAAGTTCTGCCATCTGGGTCATCACGCCCAGGCGGAGGCTTTCCGGTAACAGACCTCGGGAAAGCCAGCTTTGGCTCCGCTCCAGCATCTCATTTGCCAATTCCAGATCCCCCTGATAAATATGAAAGGTGATCAGATCGAGCCAAAGTGCCTGGTATACAAAACCCGGTTCATCCCCGGTTTCTATATGGTGCATTGCCATGGATTTCATTTCTTCCGGGCGGAATATGGACAGCTTCAGACTACGTCGGATGAGTTCCCGGAGTGCTGTCACTTCGTCCTCCGGATTCGGATGATGTGAGAGAACATTTTCCAGAGTCTCCAGAAGCTTCTCCCCGCCTTCGGTCTCCGCCGCCAAACACGCAGTTGCGTAGGCAAAAAGCTTTATAGACTCCAAGGGCCAGGGGGCGGGCACCCGGGCGGCAGCATGGCAGAGAAGGTGGAGCAGATCCGCCTTTTTCTTCCAGGCTTTTGTCGCATCCACTCCTTGCTCGCTGGTCATAAAATATTCGTGCCAGCTTTCCAGGATGAATTCTCTGGTCAGAATCTTTCTTCCCAGGCTCCACAGGGGCTCCAATTCCTGCAGGGAGTACGTTTGTACAGCGGCACTTTCCGCTAAAACCGGATGAAGAGAAAAACTTACCTCCGGAAAATCATCCGGAAAGAGATGGTCCTTCCGGATCTCCAGCCAGCCGGAATCGACAAGACTGTCCAGGAGACGATCACACGTTTCCTGAGAAGCCTCCGGAAGCAGATGATCCAGGAAAGGACGGTGGTAGGGCCTGTATGGCAATATAGCCAGCAGACGGATGAGACGGCGCTCTTCTTTTGACAGACCGGAATGCTGGAAAATGTCCTGCCATTCCCAATGTCTTTCTGCTGTCTTTCCCACAGCTGCCTTCCGGGGAGCCGATGAAGCCAGCCAGTTTTCCAACTGATCTATGCTCCATTCCCGTCTCCGGATCATGTGTCCGAAGAAACGCAGCATCAGGGGATAATTCATTTTCCTTTCCCGGATCAGAATCTTCAGCTCATCTTTTTCTCTGGATCCCAGGGGACAGCCCATGGACTGGCGGAAAATCAACCCGGCAGCATCATTTTCCACTGGCTTTAACAGGAATGTACGGAAGCCGGGCAAATTCCCCAGGCGGGCTGTTCCTGCGACGGCACAGGGGAGATCCTCCAGGGCCTGCCGTTCTTCTTTGGTCACGTGATCTACCTGCATATTGTCGATCAGTAACAGTGTCTGGTTCGATTCGCCTTCCGAAAGAAGAGAGAGACATTCATGATATTTTTCTTCCGGGGTTTTTCCGGACAGGGAGCGGAAGGCATGGACCAGGCTTTCTTTCAGGGATCCTTCAAACTGCAATACTGCTATACGGGGGTGGAGTTTTGTTTTCATTTCCCGGTGAAGGAGTCTTCTCAGCAGTTCCGTTTTCCCGATTCCGCCGGGACCGAGGAGCAGGATTTTTTCACCGGCGTTCACGGCTTCCTGCAGCTCAAAAAGTTCCTTCTCCCGGCCATACATTTCCCATCTCTCTTCTTCCTGCCAGAGAACGGAATTTTGGTTGGTAAGAATCTGCATGGGTTCCGCTGTTCCTGGCTGCCTCCCGGTACGGTCATCGATCCTCTCCGGTCCCTGAGCCGGTAAGTCGCTAAAGACCGTATGGCAGGTCTGAAGAATTTTTTTCTCCATCCCGTCGGCACCGGCGGTGGCGAACAGAGTCAGACAGGCCAGTATGGCAGCATCCTTGGAAAGGCGATTTCCGTTTTCCGTCAGAGGATGAAACCATGCGGCGGCAGCTTCCGGGCAGGAGTTTTCGACCAATTCACGGACCCGTTTCCGGAAACTATCCGGATCATAGCCCCGGTCCTCCAGAAAATCCCGGAAGGAACCGGCCAGGCGCTGCAGACAAGAACCCTCCGGCAGCCCCAGTATTTCCTCGGCATACTGCCTGTAATAGGGAAAGCGGGGGCTGCGGTTGCAGAATTCGGATGTAAACCGGTTATAACTGCCTTCGGTGCGCCAGATCCGGCGTCCGTGGGGCGTATTTTTCCACTCATGCGGCAGCATCTGCCCCCAGAAGCGAATCAGGGTCAGTCCCCTGCGAGACCGGGCAGGAATCACAGGGGAGGAATAGAGTGGATAATCCGCCGCCATCAGAAGGCGATACAGGTTCTTCAGTGTGATTGCGTTATTGTCCATTTATTTGGTGATCACTACCTTTTTGCCCTGCCCTTTCCCTTTCAGCAATTTCTGATAGTCGGAGAGTTTCTTGGCAGGTACTTTGATCGTGGCTTTGGCGGAAATGCCCTTGAAGGCATTCTTGCCGACGGATGTCAGCTTTGTGGACTGGATCGTGATCTTTGCAAGCTTTTTGTCCCCTGCAAAGGCGCTCTTTCCGATGGTGGTAACTCCCTTGCCGAGAGTAACCGTGGTCAGGGTTTTGCAGTTTGCGAAGGCACTGGTCCCTATGGTCGTTACATACTTTCCGATCGTCAGGCTCTTCTGCTTTTTCCAGTTTTTGAAGGCTTTCGCTTTAATGGCCGTTACCTTGCATTTCTTCCCTGCTATGGTGACGGTATCCGGAACCATCAGGGATTCTTTTGCATAATCGTAGACACCCGTCACGTTCACTTCCCCGGTTTTGCCAGTGGTTGTTTTTGTGATCTGATAATTAATACCTGATTTATCGGTGTATGTGCTCCCTTTACGGAGTTCTCCGATCCAGGTATGCGGTTTTTTCCCGGAAGGAAGGGCTGCGAAGCCGCGGATCTTCGCCATGAGCTCCTTCCTGGTCTCCTCGTTATAGTCGTCAAAAGCCAACAGATCATAGTGAATTTTACACACGGCAGCCATGTTGTCGAAACCATAGTATCGTGGATACGACCAGTCTTCATTCGGATCCGTCTGCTGGTCGATGGATACCATCATACCTTCCGGGATATTATGTAACCCATCGGGAAGCACGATTTCCGAAAAATTGCAGCTATCGAAGGCAAAGGAACCGATCATATACACGTCTTTGGGAACCGTAAATTTTCCCCCGTTGCTCTTTCCGGCGGGATATTTTAACAGCTGGTAGGAACCATCCGGATCCTTGTAGTACAGCACCCCGTCTCTGGAGCAGAAACTGGAATTCCCGCCGGATTTTACAGTGATGCTCTTCAGATTTTTACATCCGGTCAGACCGGAGGGGAATAGCAACCACATGTTATTCGGCAGAGTGATATCGGTGATCCCACTGTCCTTAAATTGGTAGCTCAGGGAAGTGCCATCCGGGTCTTCTTGGAGTGTGACAGACATATGGAGATTCGTACAGCCCATAAAGGCATAGTCCCCGATAAATGTAATCTGGGAGGGAAGCTTCGAAATTCCTGTTAAGGAAGAACAGCGTAAAAACGCCCCCTCGCCAATACTTTTCAGAGAGGCCGGAAAATTAATGCTCTTCAGAGACTTGCAGTTCCGGAATCCGCCCAGCCACTCAATGCCCTCCGGGACATGTACAATCTCCAGAATTCCCTGGGGATCAAAACCACTGGGGCGGGTATCGTGAACATCATCGTTTAAGCCGACATCACGTACGGGAATCTGCTTCCCCTTATACTCGATATAGGCGGGGAGAGTCAGTTCACGGACACCCTTATCACAGCGGATTAGAGTGGCTTCTTTTTCATAAGCATCCCCCTCCCAGGTAATCCCCTGGCTGTCCGTCCATTCAAAAGAGTCCAGATATTCCCCCTTATCCTCCTCCGCCAGAACTCTTCCGGGGATGAGAACCATCAGACAAAGCACTAGCATAAACCAGCTGCCGGCGAACATATACCGCAAACCGGTACTCGATTTCTTCTTCTCCATATTTTCCTCCTTCTGTTTGGATGTGATGATGCGAAAAACAAGTGATTCACTGAGATTTTACAATAAATATGCGATATGTTCCAGATCTTTGGACTAATTTTCTCTTTTTATGGAGAAAAAAACCGATTTTATGTACAGGGGGCGACAGGGGACGGACCTTTGTCTCCTTGGCAATCAGGGGCAATCAGGGGCAATAAAGAAAAAAGATTGTATTTTAAAGAGGTCTCACTTATAATAAATCTATAATATAATGACAAAGTGTTGTGATAGAATATGCGGTGGAGTGATATGAACACAGCAGAGAATAGGGACTGGACCGGGAGATGTATTTCCTTGCGGAGAACTCTTCACGGGCTGGCGGAATTATCGTATCAGAAAGAAAAAACGAGAAATTACCTGAAGTCGTTTCTGCTGTCGGAAACAGATTTCGACGTGGTGGATATGGGAGAGTGGTTCTATGCGGTGAAGCCCGGCAGGAGCAGCGGGGGAATTGCTTTCCGTGCGGAGTTGGATGCTCTTCCGATCCGGGAGGGAGATCATGCAGTGTCCCACCGGTGCGGGCACGACGGCCACATGGCGGCTGTCTGCGGTATTGCGCTGGCATTAAACGGCATACGCCCGGAGCGTACCGTATATCTGGTGTTCCAGCCGGCGGAAGAGACCGGGGAAGGCGGGGCCGTATGCGCTGCCTATTTAAAGGAGAACCTGGATATTCAGGAAATTTATGCCTGTCACAACCGCAGTGGTTTCCCGGAAAATGGCGTGTGGTGCCGGAGCGGGCTGACGCAGCCGGCCTCCGAGGGACTGAGAATTTCTTTTGAGGGCAAAACATCCCACGCCAGCGAGCCGGAAAAGGGAAGGAATCCGGCGGTAGCTATCTCCGAGCTGGTACTGTATGCGGCTGGCAGGAATTGTCCGGATCCTCTGGTCCTTTCCACGGTCACAGGGATACAGAACGGTACGGGAGATTTTGGAATCTCACCGGGCCGCGGGGAGCTGTGTGTCACTCTTCGGGCGGAGTGGGAGCGTGATCTGCGAAGCCTGGAGAAGGACATCCTGGCAAAGGCGAGGGAGCTGGCAGAAAGGGACGGACTGCTCTGCCGGACAGAGATCTGTGACCCTTTCCCGGAGACCGTCAATGACAGTATCTGCGCACAGAATGTGTGCCGGGCAGCCAGAGAATATAACTTCCCGATGGCAGACGAACCTTCCTTCTGGAGGGCGTCGGAGGATTTCGGGTATTATACCAAACAGATCCCGGGGGCGATGTTTTATGTGGGGAACGGAGAGGATTATCCCGCCTTGCATACCGATCAGTATGAGTTTAATGACCGGATCCTCGAGACGATGGTAAGGATATTTTTGAGACTGATCTGAGGCTGATCTTAGGCAGATCCGGGCAGATCGGAGATTGATCTTAGGCAGATCCGAGATTTATCGCAGACGGATACGAGAATGGGAGACAGGGGACAATGTCCGGGGAGGGACAGGATATGGATCAAAAGAATCACAGGAAGAAAATGATTGCGCCGGTAATTATCACCATTCTCTTTTTGGGCTATCTGGCGTTTTACTTAATACTGGTGCTGGTGGCATCGAATTATTCCCCTTTCACATTATTACTCGCGATCCCCCTGATCCTGCTGGGAGCGGGGATGGCATATGTGCTGTATGCACGCATAAAAGAAATAAGGAGCGGTGAGGAAGATGATCTTAGTAACTACTGAAGGAATTGCAGGCAGAGAACTGGAAATGCTGGGTATGGTCAAGGGCAGCACGATACAGACGGTGAATGCCGTGCGTGATATCGGGGCCGGGCTGAAAACGCTGGTGGGCGGCGAGCTGACCAAGTATAACGAGATGATGAATAATGCCCGCGCACTGGCGACGAAACGGATGGTGGAAGAGGCGGAAGCCATGGGTGCGGACGCGATTGTATGTATCCGCTACAGCTCTGCCTCCGTTATGCAGAGCGCGGCGGAAGTGATGGCCTATGGCACCGCAGTGAAGTTCCGCTAAACGAGAGCACGGAGACAGGGGAC
>CAMOYN010000085.1 GCA_946630035.1 uncultured Lachnospiraceae bacterium | reverse complement strand
ACGGATACGGAAATTGCCATCAAACTGATCGACTATTATTACAAAAAATATGAACATACTCCGGTGGATGCCATCAATCATGCCATGGTGAGAATCCGGGGCAGCTATGCCTTCGCCCTGATGTTTCAGGATTATCCGGGAGAGATCTATGCGGCCCGCAAAGATTCACCCATGATCATGGGACGGGGAGAGAATGAGATGTTCCTGGCTTCCGATGTGCCGGCGATTCTTCCCTACACCCGGAATGTCTATTATATCGGTAATCTGGAGATTGGACGTCTGACGAAGGATTCCATTACCTTCTACAATCTGGACGGGGATGAGATTCAGAAAGAAGAGAAGGTCATCGAGTGGAATCCGGAATCGGCGGAAAAAGCCGGTTTTGAGCATTTCATGATGAAGGAGATCCACGAGCAGCCGAAGGCGGTGCGGGATACCCTGCATTCCGTGCTGAAGGAAGGACAGATCGACCTGAGTGAGGTGGGGCTCTCGGAAGAGGAGATCCGGAAGATCTCTCAGATCTCCATCGTCGCCTGCGGTTCAGCCTATCATGCCGGAGTCGTTGCCCGGAATGTGATCGAGGACCTGGCGCGGATCCCGGTGCAGGTGGAGCTGGCCTCGGAATTCCGGTACCGGAAACCCATCCTGGATCCCGACAGCCTGGTGGTCATCATCTCCCAGTCCGGGGAGACGGCGGACAGCCTGGCCGCTCTGCGGCTGGCAAAGGAAATGGGAATCCGGACCCTGGGCATCGTCAATGTGGTGGGAAGCTCCATCGCCCGGGAGGCGGAGCATGTGTTCTACACCCTGGCGGGGCCGGAGATCGCCGTGGCCACCACCAAGGCCTACAGCGCCCAGCTCATCGCCGGCTATTGCCTGGCGCTGCAGTTCGCCCTGGTGCGGGGAACCCTGGACATGGAAAGATATGAACAGATGATCGCCCAGATGGAACAGCTGCCGGATCAGATCAGCCGGATCCTGGAGGATAAGGAGCGGCTGCAGTGGTTCGCCGCGAAACAGATCGGAGCCCGGGACATTTTCTTCCTGGGACGCGGAATCGACTACGCCATCAGCCTGGAGGGCAGTCTGAAGGTCAAGGAGATCAGCTATATCCACAGCGAGGCCTATGCCGCCGGCGAACTGAAGCACGGAACCATCAGTCTGATCGAGGATGGCATCCTGGTGATCGGCATCCTGACCCAGCCGGAACTCTACGAGAAGACCGTCAGCAACATGGTGGAATGCCGCAGCCGCGGAGCCAGCCTGATGGGGGTCACCAGCAACGGCCATTACGAGATCGAAGATACCGTGTCCTTCGCCCTCTATGTGCCGAAAAATGATCCGCATTTCATGGCCAGCCTGGCCGTGATCCCCCTGCAGCTTCTGGGATATTACATCTCCGTGGGCCGGGGCCTGGATGTGGATAAACCCCGCAACCTTGCCAAGAGCGTGACCGTGGAGTAGGGACAGTAGAGGGAAACTGCGGTCCGGTGAGGGGCAGGAACCAGCGAAAAGAGATTTCATGAAGGGAGTTTCGCCTTGTGCGAAGCTCCTTTTTGCGGTAGAATGTCAGATGCGCGGAGATTCAAGCATCTGGCGGTTCACAGCCGCGCAGAAAGTAAAGCATCCGGCGGTTCGCAGCCGCGCAAAAGGTAAGGTGCGGTATAAGAGACAGGAGATGTGCCATGTCAGAGGAAATCATCCAGGTGAAACCGATCGCTCACATGCGGTCTGTATTTTCTGAAAAATTCGGGATTCCCCGCCAGAGCGGTCTGGTGGAATCTCTGCGGTCGGAGATCGTGATGGAGCCGGAGTACCGCAACCCGGATGCCTTCCGGGGGATCGAGGGATTTTCCCATCTCTGGCTGATCTGGCAGTTTTCCGCCAATGTGCGGGACACCTGGTCTCCCACGGTACGGCCCCCGAGACTGGGGGGCAACGAGAGAAAAGGGGTGTTCGCCACCCGCTCCCCCTTCCGTCCCAACGGCCTGGGGCTTTCCTGTGTGAAACTTCTTGGCCTCCGGCAGGATGAAAAACTGGGGCCGGTGCTTACGGTGGCAGGAGCCGATCTGATGGACGGCACTCCGATCCTGGACATCAAGCCCTACCATCCCGGGGCGGACGTACACCCGGAAGCCACCGGCGGTTTTACCACAGAACATGCCGATTACCGGCTGGAGGTCTGCATTCCGGAGGAATGGCGGCGGAAGATCCCGGAGGAGATGCAGGAGGCCCTGACCGGCGTCCTGGCAGAAGACCCCCGGCCCGCCTACCACAGTGACCCCGAACGGGTCTACGGTATGTCCTTTGCCGGACTGACCGTCCGCTTCCGTGTCGACGGGAGGAAACTTACGGTCTGTGAAGTGAAGAGTGTCTGAAAAGGAGAGTATTATGCGAGCAGTAGTGACAAGAGTGAAGGAAGCTTCCGTTACCATAGATGGGGAAGTCCGGGGAAAGATCGGTACCGGTTATCTGATTCTGCTGGGGGTGGCCCCGGAGGATACGGAAACCCAGGCAAAGAAGCTGGCAGACAAGATCTGCGCCCTGCGGGTCTTTGAAGATGCGGAAGGGAAGATGAACCTCAACCTGGCAGCCGCCGGCGGGGAAGTTCTGGTGGTCTCCCAGTTTACCCTCTTTGCGGACTGTAAGAAGGGGAACCGCCCCAGCTTCTTCAAAGCAGCCGGACCGGCGGTGGCCGTGCCCATGTATGAGCGGTTCATGGAGCTGATCCGGGAACACGGATTCCATGTGGAACACGGGGAATTCGGCGCCCTGATGCAGGTGGCCTCCGTCAACGACGGACCCGTCACCATCATCATGGACACCGATCAGCTGTAAAGGCAGCCCGCCGGATCCTGACAGACGTGTCGTGAGTGACAAAAATGATTTGAATTTGTATCTAGTCATATCCTCTCTTCTGTGATATAGTAGTTGAGACAATGCAAGGCAGTGAGGCTAGAAATAGTGGTCCGCTGCCTTGTTTTGCGGAAGAAACCTGTATTTTTTCAACGAGAGGAGTTATTTGATGAACGAAAACGGTAATATCCGTGACGCGAGAAGCCTGGGACTCCCCAGAATGCTTCTTTTGGGACTTCAGCATCTGTTTGCCATGTTTGGCGCCACCATCCTGGTTCCGATTCTGGTGAATGGCTATTTTCACGGAGAGGGTCTTTCCATTCAGGTTACATTGTTTATGGCCGGTATTGGTACTCTGTTCTTTCACATCTGCTCCCGGATGAAGGTTCCGGCATTCCTCGGTTCCTCCTTCGCATTTCTGGGTGGCTTTGCGACAGTGGCGGAGCTTAATACCGGCATTTTTGCGGACATGAGTTACGGCGAGAAGCTGCCCTACGCCTGCGGCGGCATCGTGGTGGCCGGTCTGGCCTACCTGGTTCTGGCTCTGATCATCCGGGTTCTGGGTGTCAAGAGGGTCATGCATTATCTGCCGCCGGTGGTCACCGGACCGATTATCATCTGCATCGGTCTGAGCCTGGCCCCTTCGGCGGTGGCAAACGCCTCCACCTTCTGGCCCCTGGCCCTGATCGCTCTGGGTGTGATCATCATTTTCAATGTCTGGGGCAAGGGAATGTTCCGTATCATCCCGATCCTGATGGGCGTGGTGATCTCCTATGCGGCGGCCGTGGTTCTGAATGCCATGGGCGTGACGGCTGCGGACGGATCTCCTCTGCTGGATTTCTCTACTGTAGCTTCGGCAAAGATGGTGGGAATCCCGGCCTTCCAGCTCTGCAAATTTGATCTGACAGCGATTTTTGTCATGGCTCCCATCGCACTGGCGACCATGATGGAGCACATCGGTGATATTTCCGCCATCTCGGCCACCGTGGGCGAAAACTTCATCGAAGATCCGGGACTGGACCGCACCCTGATCGGCGACGGACTGGCTACGGCTCTGTCGGCTCTCTTCGGCGGCCCGGCCAACACCACCTATGGGGAGAATACCGGTGTCCTGGAGCTGTCCCACGTCCATGATCCCTCCGTGATCCGCATCGCCGCCTGCTTTGCCATCGTCCTGGGTTTCATTCCCAAGATGGAGGCCATCATCGGCTCCATGCCGGCATCCATCATCGGCGGTGTCAGCTTCATCCTCTACGGTATGATCTCCGCCATCGGTGTGCGGAACGTGGTGGAAAACCAGGTGGATCTGAAGGAATCCCGCAATCTGATCATTGCCGCTGTCATTCTGGTCTGCGGCCTGGGATTCTCCAACGGCCTCACCTTCCAGGTGGGAAGCGCATCCATCACCCTGACCGGCCTGGCCCTGGCAGCCATTTTCGGCATCCTGCTGAACATCATTCTTCCGGGCAACAGCTATGAGTTCGGAAAGAACCCGGTGGGAGATATTCACCGCGGCGTTGGCATCAACACCTATCCGAAAAAGAAATAATAATCATACAATCCGGGTGCAAATTTCCAAAAGAATGGTATAATTAATAGACAAGTCAAAAAAAGGGGAAATAGTGAAGCACTTATTTTGTCAGCATGATAATCAGAAAGGATGAACCAACTCATGGAAAATGTTACTGTTTTTGAACACCCGCTGATTCAGCATAAGATTTCCCGTCTGAGAGATAAAAAGACCGGCACCAACGAATTCCGTGCCCTGGTAGAAGAGATTGCCATGCTCATGGGATTTGAGGCCCTGAGCGATCTGCCCACCAAGCTGGTGGAGGTGGAGACTCCCATCGAGACATGCATGACCCCCGTGATCGCCGGCCGGAAACTGGCCGTGGTGCCCATCCTCCGGGCCGGTCTCGGCATGGTGGAAGGCATCCTGGATCTGGTGCCCACGGCGAAGGTCGGACACATCGGACTGTACCGGGATGAGGAGACCCATGAACCTCATGAGTACTACTGCAAGCTGCCGAGCCCCATCGAGGAGAGAACCATCGTGGTGACCGACCCCATGCTGGCCACCGGCGGATCTGCGGTTTCTGCCGTGAACTTCATCAAGCAGCACGGAGGAAAGAAAATCAAATTCCTCTGCATCATCGCTGCTCCCGAGGGACTGAAGAGACTGCACGAGGCCCATCCCGATATCCAGATCTATGTAGGACATGTGGACCGTGAACTGAATGACGCGGCATATATCTGCCCTGGTCTGGGGGATGCCGGCGACCGGATTTTCGGGACCAAATAACCGAGCTGACAGAGACCGGATTTTCGGGACCGGATAACCGAGCTGACAGAGACCGGATTTTCGGGACCAGATAATAGAGCTGCCGGGACAGAACAGAGACGGCAGAAAGACTGTTGTTTTTCGGGGGAGGAAAGAATGAAAAAGTATATCATGGCGCTGGACCAGGGGACGACCAGTTCCCGCTGTATCCTGTTCGACAAGACCGGAACCATCTGTGCCATGGCACAGAAAGAGTTCAGACAATATTATCCCCAGCCGGGCTGGGTGGAGCATAATCCCAATGAGATCTGGTCCTCCCAGCTCTCGGTGGCCATCGAAGCCATGGCCTCCATCGGGGCGACGGCAGAGGACATAGCGGGGCTGGGAATAACCAATCAGAGAGAGACGACCATCGTGTGGAACCGCCATACGGGCGAACCGGTCTATCCCGCCATCGTGTGGCAGTGCCGCCGGACGGCGGACCGGATCGAGCAGCTGGTGGCGGACGGGCTGTCGGAGGCAGTCCGGGAGAAAACCGGACTGGTGCCGGATGCCTATTTCAGCGCCAGCAAGATCGCCTGGATCCTGGAGCATGTGGAAGGCGCCAGAGAGGCGGCGGAAGCAGGAGATCTGCTCTTCGGAACGGTGGAGACCTGGCTGATCTGGAAACTGACCCGGGGCCGGGTGCATGTGACGGACCGGACCAATGCCTCCCGGACCATGCTGTACGACATCCATAAGCTGGACTGGGACGAAGATCTGCTGCAGTATTTCCGGATTCCCCGCTCCCTGCTGCCGGAGGTAAAACCTTCCTCCTGCATCTACGGGATGACCGATCCCACGGAACTTGGCGGGGAGATCCCCATCGCCGGCGCGGCGGGAGATCAGCAGGCGGCTCTGTTCGGGCAGTGCTGCTTCGAACCCGGGGAGGTAAAAAACACCTACGGCACGGGCTGCTTCCTGCTGATGAACACCGGGAGCGAGCCCATCGCTTCCCGCCATGGTCTGGTGACCACCATCGCAGCATCCACGGAAGGCGTGGAATATGCCCTGGAGGGCAGCGTCTTCGTGGGCGGCGCCTCGATCCAGTGGCTGCGGGACGGACTCCGCATGATCCAGAGCGCTCCTCAGTCGGAAAAATACGCCTCGGCCGTCTCCGACACTGAGGGCGTCTATGTGGTTCCCGCCTTTACCGGGCTGGGAGCTCCCTACTGGAACCCCTACGCCAGGGGGACCATCGTCGGTGTGACGAGAGGATGTGAGAAGGAGCATTTCATCCGGGCCGTTCTGGAGTCCATCGTCTATCAGAGCAACAGCGTGATTGCCGCCATGGAAGAAGACTCCGGCGTCCGCATGCACTCCCTGCGGGTGGACGGCGGCGCCAGTGCCAATGATTTTCTGATGCAGTTTCAGGCGGACATCTCCCGGGCTTCGGTGATCCGTCCTCAGTGCGTGGAGACCACCGCCCTCGGAGCCGCCTACCTGGCAGGCCTCGCCGTAGGATACTGGAAAGATAAAGAAGAAATCAAAGAAAACTGGAAGCAGGAAAAGGTGTTTGAACCCGCCATCGAAGAGGAGAAACGCCGCTCGCTGCTGGCCGGCTGGGAGCGGGCCGTCCGCTGCGCCCTGGCCTGGGCCGAAGATACCCAGAAATAAAACCGCTGAGGGACAGAAAGCCGTTGGGGCCAGATCCCGGCGGTCGGATAACTCCGACCACCGGGACCTGGCCCCAACGGCTTTTACAACGGATTTGAAAGATTAGTTTCCGTAACGCTCGCTCTGTTCGGCGATCAGTGCCTGGTCATTAAAATAATCGATCTTCATGGCTCTCTTGACGTCGGTGAGGGTCTGAGCTGCCACTTTTTCGGCTGTCTCGCTGCCGGTCTTCAGGATCTCATAGACCTCCGGGATCCTCTGCTCCCACTCATGCCGGCGGGCGCGGATCGGTGCAAGCTCTTCCTGCATGACATTGTTCAGGAATTTCTTGACTTTTACGTCTCCCAGACCACCGCGGGTGTAGTGATCCTTCAGCTCCTGGAGGCAGGCGTAATCCGGCAGGTACTCTGCGAAGAGCTCGTCGCGGCAGAAGGCATCGAGATAGATGAATACGGGATTTCCTTCTACCTGACCGGGATCGGATACTTTGAGGTGATTCGGGTCAGTGAACATATTCATGATTTTTTTGCGCACTTCCTCTTCCGGATCGGAGAGGTAAATGCAGTTGCCGAGGGATTTGCTCATCTTGGCTTTGCCGTCGGTACCCGGCAGACGCAGGCAGGCGGCATTGTCCGGCAGGAGGATCTGCGGATCCACCAGAGTCTCTCCGTAGACGGAATTAAATTTGTGAACGATCTCTTTGCACTGTTCCAGCATCGGGGCCTGATCCTCGCCGACGGGAACGGTGGTTGCCTTGAAGGCGGTGATGTCGGCCGCCTGGCTGATGGGATAGGTGAAGAATCCCACCGGGATGCTGGCCTGGAAGCCCCGCATCTGGATCTCGGATTTGACGGTGGGGTTCCGCTGCAGACGGGAGACGGTCACCAGATTGGCATAGTAGAAGGTGAGTTCCGTCAGCTCCGGAATCTGGGACTGGATGAAGAGAACCGACTTCGCGGGATCGAGTCCCACGGACAGGTAATCCAGCGCCACCTCGATAATGTTCTGGCGTACCTTTTCAGGATTATCCGCATTATCCGTAAGCGCCTGGGCATCGGCGATCATGATAAAGATATCATCGTATTCGCCGGAATTCTGCAGTTCCACCCGTCTTTTTAAAGAACCGACATAATGACCGACATGAAGTTTCCCCGTGGGCCGGTCACCCGTCAGAATAATTTTTTTCATAAATTCCTTCTTTCCGCAGCATTTTCCTGCTTTTGATTTCATCTTATTCTATCTGATTTATCGGGAAAGGTCAAGGCAGGATTGTCCCCGAAAACGCTTGAACAATTGCCTTCTTTGTTGTATCATCGATACTATATAATTTACGAGAACGGAGACAGATTATGATAGATTTTGAAGAAGAACTGAGCAAATTCCGTCCCAGCAAAGAGGTGGACCAGGCGGAGGATGCCATTGTCAATATGAACCTGCAGGATATGACGGACATCATGGTGGAGATCCTGAAGGAAAAGGATAAATAAATCACCGGATGAGATGTAGAAAAACAGTAAATTGAGAATGCCAGGAGAAGCAATAGAATGAAGTGTTACAACTGTGGAAATGAGCTGGGGACGGGCCAGTTTTGCCTGCGGTGCGGAGCGGATGTGTCCCTCTACCGGAGGATCGTCCGGCTCTCCAACAGCTATTATAATGCCGGACTGGAGCGCGCCAGGCTGAGAGATCTGACGGGGGCCCGGGAGTCACTGCAGAAGAGCCTTCAGATGAATAAAAGAAACACCGACGCCAGAAATCTTCTGGGGTTGGTTTATTTTGAGACCGGAGAAGTGGTGGAGGCGCTCTGTCAGTGGGTGGTCAGTAAAGATCTGCAGCCGGAGAATAATCTGGCCGATGACTATCTGAAGCAGATCCGCGACGGCCGCAACCAGCTGGACACGATGAATCAGGCGGTGAAAAAGTTCAACCAGGCGCTGACCCATGCCAGGATGGATGGAAAAGATCTGGCCGTCATTCAGCTGAAGCGGATCATCAAACAGCAGCCTAAATTCCTGAAAGCCTACCAGCTTCTGGGTCTTCTTTATATTCAGCAGGAAGACTATCCCAAGGCGGCCAAAGTGCTGCGGCAGGGGCTCAAGATTGATACCGGAGATACGCTCTGCCAGAAATATCTGCAGGAAATCCAGGGGAAACTGGGCAAAAACCTGAAAGAGGAAGAGCCGGAAAAGACAGAGGAAAAGTCGGCAAAGACGTCAGCAAAAATGTCGGCAAAGTCCTCCGCAAAATCCACGGCCAAGGCATTTTTCGCACCGGATCCGCCGGAAAAAGAGGACGTGGTGATGCCGCCGTACCGGGAGACTCCCGGAGGTATGCGGGCGATTCTCTGGGTGCTGACCGGAATCGCCATCGCCATGTGTATGTACCAGTTCGTTATCCTGCGGAGCAAAAACAGGGACGAAAATGTACAGATTAACCAGGAAATTGCTGCCTATGACAGCAAACTGGCGGATAAGGAACTCGAGATGGAGGCCATGCGGAATCAGATCACGGAACTGCAGGCGGAGAATGAACGCCTGTCGGAGACCGTGGGAGCGCTGACCGGAAATGACGGTTCCGGGAATCAGTACGATGCCCTTCTGGGGGTGGTAAGCCAGTATCTGGCCGGGGAGTCCTCGGATTCCGAAGGCCTGGTGGCTGCATTCTCCAAGATTGATGAGACCGCGGTGGATTCGGAAGCCTATCAGAAGGTCTATGCGGTGATGAAAGAGCACCTGACGGTGGATTCTATCTCCGATATTTACGAAGAGGCCTATAACCTCTATAAGAATTATTATTATAAGAAGGCGATTCCCGTATTCGAGGAATGTCTGCAGCTGAGTCCGGATCATGTGGATTCCCTGTATTATCTGGGACTCTGCTATGAGAAACGGAAAAATCCGGAGGGGGCTCTGAACTGTTTCCAGAGGATCGTCAACGAATTCCCGACCAGCGAGTACTATGACAACGCCGTAAAGAAGGTGAAAGCTCTGGGCGGCACCATACCGGAGACTACGGCGGCAACGGTGGCGGAGACAGTCCCTGCGGAGGAAGCAGCTGCCGAGGGAGAGGCTGCCGCAGAGGAGGCTCCCGCGGAGGAGGCCGGTGCAGAGCCGGAAGAAGGAGAGTAACAGTTTGAGTGACCGAAACGTAACACTTCCTCCTAAGTTTCAGGCAAGGATGCAGAACATGCTGGGTCCGGAGTGGGAGACCTTTCTGGCTGCCTGGACCGGCAGCCGGGAGCGGGCCCTGCGTTTTAATATAAGGAAAGCCGGTTGGACGGAAGAGACGGAAGCCGGGATACTGCAGAAACTGGGGATCTCCTCCCCCGAGAGGGTTCCCTGGGCAGAGCATGCCTGGTATTA
>CAMOYN010000084.1 GCA_946630035.1 uncultured Lachnospiraceae bacterium | reverse complement strand
TATGTATTATATAGGAATTGATCTGGGTACTTCCGCCGTAAAACTGCTTCTGATGAAGGCAGATGGTACCATCGTAAATATCGTAAGCCGTTCCTATCCGCTTTCGTTTCCTCATCCCGGGTGGTCTGAGCAGAACCCGGAGGACTGGTACCGGGAATCCATCGCCGGCCTGACGGAACTGACCGAGGGCATCGACAAAGCGGAGATCGGCGGCATCAGCTTCGGCGGTCAGATGCATGGTCTGGTTATCCTGGACGAAAACGATAAGGTTATTCGTCCGGCGATCCTCTGGAATGACGGCCGGACCCAGGAAGAAACGGATTTCCTCAACCAGATGGTGGGCGAGGCATTCCTGGCGCAGCACACGGCGAATATCGCCTTTGCCGGCTTTACGGCTCCGAAAATCCTCTGGCTTCGCAAGCATGAGCCGGAGAACTTCCGCCGCATCGCCAAGGTCATGCTGCCCAAGGATTATCTGGCGTACCGCATGAGCGGAACATTCTGCACCGATTATTCCGACGCCTCCGGTATGCTGCTTCTGGATGTGGCACACCGCTGCTGGTCCAAAGATATGCTGGAACTCTGCGGTCTGAAAGAAGAACAGCTGCCGAAGCTCTATGAGAGCTACGAAACCGTGGGCACTCTCACACCGGACCTGGCCCGCTTCCTGGATTTCCCGGAGAGCGTCAGGATCGCCGCCGGTGCCGGAGACAATGCCGCCGCAGCTGTGGGAACCGGTACGGTAGGAGAAGGCCGCTGTAATCTCTCCCTCGGGACCTCCGGAACCCTGTTTATCGCAAGCCATGACTTCCACGACAGCAGCAACCACGCCCTGCACTCCTTTGATCACGCAGACGGCGGCTACCATCTGATGGGCTGCATGCTCTCTGCGGCTTCCTGCAACAAATGGTGGAACGAGGACATCCTGAAGACATCGGATTATGCCGCAGAACAGGCCGGAATTACCGGTCTGGGAGAAAACCCGGTATTCTATCTTCCCTATCTGATGGGGGAACGTTCTCCTCACAATGATCCCTCTGCCAGAGCCGCTTTTCTGGGCATGAGCATGGATACTACCAGGGAGCAGATGACACAGGCCGTTCTCGAAGGTGTCGCCTTCGGCCTGAGAGACTCTCTTGAGATTGCCCGGGATCTGGGGCTGGTCATCACCACCTCCAAGATCTGCGGCGGCGGTGCCAAGAGTCCTCTGTGGCAGCAGATTCTCGCCAATGTCATGAACCTGACCCTGGAGATTCCGGAAGTCGAAGAAGGCCCGGCTCTGGGCGGCGCCATGCTGGCCGCTGTAACCTGCGGTGAATATGCCGATGTGGAAGCTGCCTGCGCCGCCATCGTACGCACGAAAGCTACCGTATCGCCCGATCCGGAGCTGGTGAAAAAGTATGATGAGAAATATCAGATCTTCCGCAAGCTGTATCCCGCACTGAAGGGACTGCTGTAAATACACAACCCGCCAGGGAAGGAAAAGCTGCAGAATATACAAAGAAGAAACATACAAAAAGAAATATGCAAAAAGAAACGGTTCCTCTTTCTCAGGGGAACCGCTTCTTTTCTCTTATCCGTCCCGGATGCGGTTTTATATCAGCATCTGGGATTATACGACGGCCGGTTCGAGCAGCAGCTCGCCGGTTTCAAATCTCTTCTTGCCGAATCTGCGGATATCCAGGGAGTCCTCCATACCGCACAGATGATTGGCCATCATGATGGCTACTCTCGGGCTTACCATGAAGCCATGACCGGAGAATCCGCACATATAGTAGAAGTTCTTGCAGGATTCTGCCTCATCAATGATCGGGTTTGCGTCGGGACTCATATCGTACTGACCGGCCCACTGGCGGACCACCCGGAGGTTACGCAGTACCGGGAGGGCTTCGCACATGACGGCACAGTTGTGTTCCAGGAACTGCCAGCTGGATTTGAAGTTATGGCTGGGGGTTTCCTTCGGACCAATGCCCATGACGAAACTGCCGTGAGGGGTCTGCTGTACATAATAGGAACGGGAGAAGGCCATTACCATACAGTCGATCAGCGGAGCGACCGGCTCGGTTACCAGGGCCTGATGTCTCTCGGAGTAAACCGGGACGTCCTCTCCCACCATCTTCGCCAGTTCCGGAGCCCGGGTGTTGGCGCAGTTGATGACGGTCTTCGCTTCTACATAGCCCTTGGTGGTCTCCACGCCTGCGATGGCACCGCCCGCCATGCGGAAACCGGTGGCTTCACAGTAGGTTTCAATATCCACGCCCATCCGCTTGGCGCCTAGTGCGTAGGCCTGGGTGCAGTGGAAAGGATTGGCGTGGCCGTCCTTCTGGCAGAAGGTTCCGCCGTAAACACCGTCCAGATTCAGATAGGGAACCTTTTTCTTCATCTCTTCGGGAGTCAGCGCGTAGGAATCAATGCCCAGACGATGCTGTACTTCCAGATTCTTCTGGAACTGCTCCCATTCTTTTTCCGTATAAGCTACCAGGAGATAGCCTCCCTGATGAAGCTCGACACTCTTATCGTAACCGGTATATTCTTCCAGATTCTCCAGAATATGGGTACTCTCCAGTGCGATACTGGCATTCAGCTCCGATCCCCACTGCTGCCGGATACCGGCACCGCAGCGTCCGGTAGCACCCGCGGTCAGGAAACGTCTTTCAATCAGGAGAATATCTTTCACTCCGCGCTTTGCCAGCTCAAAGGCTGTGGCGCAGCCAACGATACCGCCGCCGATAATAACGACATTATATCCTTTTTTCATTCTCCGTTGCCCCCTTCCTTGCCATCGATCGCACGTCCGGAAACGGCTGCCTCGCCTTCATACTCTTCCAGCCAGGCATCGGCCAGTGTTCCCATGGTCACAGGCTTTGTAGGCGGACGGAAGGTGCTCATCAGAACCTCTTCCATCGGAACCCCGTAGGCCCGGGACAGTTCCTGCGCAATCAGCAGCCGGCAGGTACGTCCCTGACAGGGTCCCATTCCGGCCCGGGTAACCCTTTTAATTTCATCTATGGTCTGATAACCCTCTGCGATACACTCCAGAATCTTTTCACGGGTGATATCTTCGCAGCGGCAAATAATGATATCTTTGTCTGCCATCTTTACACCCCCACACGAATATTACGGACTTCCATTGCCAGGTTCTTCGGCACTTCCAGCGTGATCATCCAGGTCATATTCGTCTTCCCTCCGGAAGTAACCCGGTTTACTTTAAAGCTTCCCAGCTCTTCACCGCTGCGGTTCAGGCCGGTCACCATCTGTTCTTTTGCAGGAACTGGAAGGAATTCGTAAGGGATCGTAACCAGAGCCTTCTCTTCGCTGTAGGTCATATCGACCACAAAGATGGCCAGACCGGGACATTTCGCGACGCACACACGGCAGCCGATACACTTGTCCGGATCCACTTTCGGAAGTGCATTGATGTCCGGTTCCATGGAAATGGCATGCTGAGGGCAGGCCTTCGTGCAGGGATTGCACGCAATATTCTGGAAACATTCAGTAATCGCAATGGGGCCCTTTGCCAGTCTCTCTTCCGAAGGACATACGGAGGCCAGATCTTCTGCCGTAGGAATACCATCTTTAATCAACATACCGCTTCACCTCTTTTCTCAGCCACCTTAGCCAGACCGGCGCGGATCTTTCCACCCATCGGGCCGGAACGAAGCTCGCTCAGTTCTTTTCTGGCAGCATCGACTTCTTTCTGGGAGTTCTCTGTATCATATCCAAGGCTCACTGCCACTGCATAACCGGCGAGACGTCCTTCCACCATGGCCGAAGAAGCCTCTTCAATACCGGAGACATCACCTGCGGCATAGATGCCTTCCACGCTGGTCATCAGATTTTCATCCGTGACCGGCACATGACCGGAGAGTTCGCGGATAAATTCCATATGGCATCCGGCCTGCCAGCAAAGTTCTGCCAGAGGCGTCAGTCCGACCGCCAGGCAGAGAGTGTCGCAGGGAACATCCAGTTCCGTACCCGGAATCTGCTGCCATTTTTCATCCAGCTGACAGAGAATGACACCTTCCAGTTTGCCCTCGCCATAGGCTTCCTTGACGGTCCATCCGGTCCGGATCGGAACGCCGGCCCGGCGAAGTTTCGCGGCATGTACCAGGAAACCGCCGATATTCGGAGCGGCTTCCACCACCGATACCACGTCCACGCCTGCCTGCAGCATCTGATAGGATACGATCAGACCGATGTTGCCGGCGCCTACCATGACGACACGGTCCGCCGGTTTTACACCGCCCACATTCATCAGGGTCTGCACCGCACCGGCACCATAGATTCCCGGCAGATCGTTGTTCGGGAAGGAGAGGAACTTCTCGGCGGCACCCGTGGAGACAATGGTCTTCTTCGGACGGAACTTCAGATGTCTGTCATCCTTCAGTACCGTGACAACGCCGTCTTCATACATACCAAGAACCGTAGCGTCCGTCAGCAGTTCAATATTGGGATTTTCCCTGACTTCCTGCACCAACCTCTGACCGATGAATATACCACGGTCACCGGCATACTGTCTCTCGGAGCCAAAGAATTTATGGGTCTGTTTTACGAGCTGTCCGCCCGGGACACCGTCTCTCTCGCAGAGAAGGACATGAGCGCCGGCGGAAGCGGCGGCCTGTGCCGCACAAAGACCGGCGGGACCTCCACCGATTACCATCACTTCAACTTCACGGATCATGAATGCACGACCCCCTTTCCCTCCTGCTCTTCCACTACCATTCCATCTCTCAGCTTCGTGACGCAGACACGGACATTAGGCTCTCCGTCTACTGTCATAAAGCAGGAGGAACAGTTGCCGATCGCACAGAACAGTCCTCTGGGACGATGCAGCTGCTGGCTGTGTCCCAGCTCCCGGATTCCGGCTGCGTGCAATGCTGCCGCAATCGTCTCCGAAGTATAGCCCTCCACCGGCTGGCCGTTAAAAGTAAATGTGACCTTTTCGCCCCGGTCGAATTGCAGAATCGGATGCTGTTCAATTCTCATGCTTACTTCACTCCTTTTCCACCCTTGGCATCTGGGAAGTATGGATCCCATCCCGGGTTTCCTTCATTTTTTTACGATATTGATTCGGGGTAATCCCCTCAACTTCACGAAACGCTCTTGTGAAAGAAGAACTGTTGCAGTATCCCACCTGGACAGCCACGTCAATAATCCGGTAACGGGTGGTACTCAGTATCTCTTTCGCCTTGTCAATCCGTACCATCCGAAGGTATTCACTGGGCAGACATCCCACATTTTTCTTGAACCACTCTGTATAATAGGATACATTGTAGTTTTCCAGATCTGCCAGCTCACGGATGGTAATATCGGAAGCGTAATTCTCTTCTATATATCGCAGGGAAGGCAGCCGCCCCTGTTCCACCAGTTTGTCATACAGGTAGTAGAATAAATAACGAAGAGAATTGCTGCCCTGGGCAATTCCTGCCGCCTCCTGTTTGATGAGCGAGATCAAAGGAGACAGTTTTTCATCGATTTCCCAGACACACTTCTCCATCAGAAACACCAGATCCGAAGTCTTGATCATCTCCGCCGGAATATTCAGCGTCAGTGCCTCTCCCGGACATCCGTAGTAATGAAGAACTCCCGGAGGAACAAAGCCGATCTGATTCGGCAGAAGATAGTGTTCATGGCCCTCAAAGCGTATATAAAAATACTGCGTCACGGGCAGGATAATGTGTGCATGAGGATGTGTATGTGACTGAATCTGACCTGGCAGGGAAAAACTCCGGCCGGAAATCACCGACATACCATCACCCCCCTTCACTGCTAAATTCTAGCACACTTTTAAACATAAAGTATACCTCAATCAAGGTATTATTGTACTTTATTATGTTAAATTGTGCAAGTCAAAGGCGTGCAGAATTGTATAAAAAAAGAGGAAGAGCTATCTCCTCCTCTTTTCAGGTATGTTCGTATTTTTTGACGGAATCAGAGAATAAAGGTGGTATTGTCCCACTCTTCTCTCCGGCTGTCATATTGTTCCTTCATCCAGTCGATGGCCTGGATCCGCCCCTCCTCGGTGAAGGGAAAAACTGCCTCTGTCTTTTTCTCCTCCGGTGTCACTTCAAAACAGTAGGGTTCCGGCCAGACCCAGGCTGTGATCTGAAAATCCGGCTTCTCCCCGGTGCGGATCATCCGGTACCGCATACCGTGGTGATCCCCGGTCTGAATGCCTCCGTAGGAGAGAAAGTTCAGGGATAAAATAGAATAATCATCCAGCATGTCTGCCCCTGTTCTACAGCGCGGCAAGAGCCTGGGCCAGGTCGGCAATCAGGTCATTCTTGTCCTCCAGCCCACAGGAGATGCGGACAAGACCGGCAGGAACACCCGCAGCTGCCAGCTGCTCGTCATTCATCTGACGGTGGGTGGAAGTGGCCGGGTTCAGGCAGCAGGTTCTGGCATCTGCCACATGGGTCTCGATCGCCGCAAGACGCAGTGCTTTCATGAATTTCTCAGCGGCCGGGCGCCCTCCTGCCAGTTCGAAGGAAACAACACCGCATCCTCCCTGAGGCATATATTTCTTAGCGATCTCATGATAGGGATCGGAAGGCAGTCCGGGATAGCTCACATGGGCCACCTGGGGCTGTTTTTCCAGGAACTCTGCCACAGCCTGGCCGTTTTCCACATGGCGAGGCATTCTTACATGGAGAGATTCCAGACCCAGATTCAGAATAAAGGCGTGCTGAGGGGACTGAATGCTTCCGAAATCCCGCATCAGCTGCGAGGTGGCTTTGGTGATAAAGGCCCCTTCTTTGCCGAATTTTTCTGCATAGATGATTCCGTGGTAAGACTCATCCGGCTGGCAGAGTCCCGGGAATTTGTCAGCATGAGCCATCCAGTCAAACTTCCCGCCATCAACGATGGCGCCGCCCACAGCAGCCCCGTGGCCATCCATATACTTGGTCGTGGAATGGGTAACGATATCCGCTCCCCACTCGATGGGACGGCAGTTTACCGGGGTCGGGAAGGTATTATCCACGATCAGCGGTACCCCATGGCTGTGGGCTGCCTTTGCAAATTTTTCGATATCCAGTACGGTCAGAGCCGGATTGGCAATGGTCTCTCCAAATACCGCCCGGGTATTATCCTGAAAAGCGGCGTCCAGTTCTTCTTCTGTACAATCCGGAGATACAAAGGTGGCGGTGATTCCCATCTTCGCCATAGTCACGGAGATCAGGTTGAAGGTGCCGCCGTAAATGGAAGAAGAGGCCACGATGTGGCTGCCGCACTCACAGATATTGAACAGGGCAAAGAAGTTGGCCGCCTGTCCGGAAGAGGTGAGCATGCCAGCCGTACCGCCTTCCAGCTCGGCGATCTTAGCCGCTACGTAGTCATTGGTAGGGTTCTGCAGACGGGTGTAGAAATACCCCGGTGCTTCCAGATCGAAGAGCTTGCCCATGTCCTCGCTGGTATCATATTTGAAGGTAGTGGACTGAACAATCGGTATCTGGCGGGGTTCCCCGTTCCCCGGACGATAACCGGCCTGTACACACTTTGTATTGATTGAGTAAGAATCCATATATTTTCCCTCCTATTTCAGGAATCCATTGATAATCTGTTCCTCTGCCTCGGATTCTGTCAGTCCGAGGGTCATCAGTTTGATCAGCTGGTCACCGGCGATTTTACCGATGGCGGCTTCATGGATCAGAGCCGCGTCTATATTATTTGCCTCCAGCGAAGGAACGGCCAGAATCTTTGCCTGATCCATGATAATGGAATCGCATTCGGTATGACCGCTGCAGGGGGCATTGCCGGTAATGCGGGCATCAAATTTCTGGTAGGAGTCGTCCCGGGCCACCGAACGGGAAACCACATCGGCGGTAGCTCCTTCTCCATTCAGCTCTACCCGGTAGCTGCTGATGGCGGTCTGGCTTCCGTGGGTCATCAGACGTTCCCGTACGATCAGATTGGCGCCGGCCGCCAGTTCCGCTTTGGTATAGCGGTCGGTGGAATCCACGCCTTTGATCTGGACCATCTCCATCTCCATGGTGCTGTTTTCTTCCATGTACACTTCCGTCCCCGGATTCAGGATCCGTTTTCCCGTACCGTCTCCGGATCCGTAGTGTTTCTCGACATATTTTACGCGGGAATTTTTCCCGATATAGAAACGGTGAATCCCATCGTGTTCGGAATCCTGTGAGCCGCAGTTGTCGATTCCACAGCCGGCAACAATCACCACATCACAGTCTTCTCCCACGAAGAAATCATTGTAAACCACTTCCTTCAGGCCGCTCTGGCTGAGCACCACCGGGATGTGTACACTCTCGTTCTTTGTGCCGGGTTTGATTTTGATATCAATCCCCGCGCCTTCCGGTTTGGAGATGATATCGATATTCGCCGTGGTATTTCTCATGGCGCTCTTTCCGTTGGCACGGATATTGAAGGCGCCTTCCGGTACTTTGTGCAGGTCGGCTACCTCCATCAACATTCTTTTCTGAATCTCATCTAATTCAATCATCGGTTGTCCACTCCTATTTACTCAATTTCTGACAGGAATTGACGGCGGAGGATGTTCCTAACAGTCCCGGCAAAACCTCATCTCTGCTTCCGTATTCCTTGATGCTGCCGTTGGCCAGCACAACGATCTCGTCCGCAATATTCAAAATACGTTCCTGATGGGAGATCACAACGATCGACCCGTTCTGGATATTCTTCTGCATACGCTCAAACACTTCGATCAGATTCTGGAAACTCCAGAGATCGATACCCGCTTCCGGTTCGTCAAACACCGACATCTTGGTCCCCCGGGCCAGAACCGTCGCAATCTCAATCCGCTTCAGCTCACCACCGGACAGGCTGGCATTCACTTCGCGGTTAATATAATCTCTGGCACACAGCCCCACCTCAGAAAGGTACTGACAGGCATCTGCCACCGATACTTTCTTTCCGGCAGCGATCCGGATCAGATCCAGCACCTGGATTCCCTTAAAACGGACCGGCTGCTGGAACGCAAAGCTGATCCCCATCCTGGCCCGTTCTGTAATCGATTTTTCGGTAATGTCCTCGCCGTCCAGCAGGATCTGGCCGCTGGTGGGTTTCTCGATACCGGCGATCAGCTTGGCCAGGGTTGATTTGCCACCCCCGTTGGGACCGGTGATAACGATAAAACGATCATCCGGAATTGTCAGTGTTACATCCCGGATAATCTCTTTTTGCGCAGAGTCCTCCGTGACTTCATAAGATATACCTTTTAGTTCCAGCATAAAATAAACTCCAGGGCACTTCTATTCTTTCAAATTCATTCCATATACTATAAATGGATAAAACTCTCTATGTATCATACCAGAAATAGAGGTAAAGTCAACTTTAAGATATCCTGTTTATTGCTTTGTTCACTGCCGTACCTACTGATTTTTACAAACCCCTAAAAAAACAGTTTTGTTTTTCAGAAATATATGATATAGTATCGGTAAGTGTCCAACAGATGGCACAAATGCAGGAAAGGAGGTTCTGTTCAATGAAATATGTATGTGATGCCTGCGGCTGGGAATATGATGAGGAAGCCGGATATCCTGAGGGCGGTATTGCTCCTGGCACCAAATGGGAGGATGTTCCCGAAGATTTTGAATGTCCGGTTTGCGGCGTAGGTAAAGATTCCTTTACGGAAGAATAATCGAATCCTTCCGGAATGCCAGAAACGATGAAACCGGGAAAGTATTTATCGCCTGTGAGGTAAATGCTTTCCCGGTTTTGTTTTTTCCGATCCGGCTTTTTCAGCTCTGACCTTTTCTGACTTGACTTATTACAGATTCGTATTATTACAGATCCAACATGTTACAGCTTTGTATTCTTTCGGACTTGTATTCCTGTAACTCGTATTCCTGTAACTCATATTCTTGTGACTTGCGTTCTTATGACCTGCATTATTTCTGTCCTGTTCTGTCCTCCTGTTTCTTATCTTTTTGCTGATAACAGAGAAGTACACCTACGGTAAAACCGGCGAGGGGGAAGAGAATGTAGGGCCACCCCGGGCTCTCATCGCCTGTTTTGGGGACGCTGTAATCCGGTGTGCTGCCACCTTTTCCGGGCCTGGGAGAACTATTATCACCGCCCGGGTTCTCCGGCTTACGGCTCTCCGGGATCGTGGTCTCTTCTGCCGTCGTGGTCTCCTCCACCGTCGTGGTCTTCTCCGGTTTCGGCTCCTCCGGAGTGGTCTCCACCATCGTCGTGGTTTCCTCCGCCGTCGTGGTTTCCTCCGCCGTCGTGGTCTCCTCCGCCGTTGTGGTTTCCTCCGCCGTCGTGGTTTCCTCCGCCGTCGTGGTTTCCTCCGCCGTCGTGGTCTCCTCCGCC
>CAMOYN010000083.1 GCA_946630035.1 uncultured Lachnospiraceae bacterium | reverse complement strand
TCGGCATCGCCGAGCATCCCTTCGACGGCTCCTGGGGCTACCAGGTGACCGGGTACTACGCTCCCACCTCCCGCTACGGTGCCCCCCGGGACTTCATGTATTTTGTCAATTATCTGCACAAAAAAGGCCTCGGCGTCATCCTCGACTGGGTGCCGGCTCATTTCCCCAGAGATGCCCACGGACTGGCAGATTTCGACGGCCAGGCACTCTATGAATATCCGGATCCCCGCAAGGGAGAACATCCGGACTGGGGCACCAAAGTATTCAACTATGAGATGAATGAGGTGGCGAATTTCCTTCGCGCCAATGCCCTTTACTGGCTGAATGAATACCACATCGATGGTCTCCGGGTGGATGCGGTGGCCTCCATGCTCTATCTCGATTACGGCCGAAAGGACGGCGAGTGGATCCCCAATGTCAATGGCGGCAATGAAAACCTGGAAGTCATCGAATTCTTCAAACACCTGAATTCCCTGATCGCAGGACGGCACGACGGCACCTTCATCATCGCGGAGGAGTCCACGGCCTGGCCGAAGATTACTGCCGCACCGGAGGACGATGGCCTCGGATTCACCTTCAAATGGAACATGGGGTGGATGCACGACTTCCTGGAATACATGAAACTGGATCCCTATTTCCGGAAGTTCAATCACAACAAGATGACCTTCAGCATCACCTACATGACCAGCGAAAACTACATCCTGGTATTGTCCCACGATGAAGTAGTTCACCTGAAATGCTCCATGATCAACAAGATGCCCGGCATCTACGAGGATAAATTTGCCAACTTGAAAGTCGGCTACACCTTCATGCTCGGCCACCCCGGAAAGAAACTCCTCTTCATGGGCCAGGATTTCGGTCAGTGGCATGAATGGGATGAAAAGGTCTCTCTGGACTGGCATCTCACCAATGAGCCGCTGCATAAGAATCTGCAGGAGTTTGTCGCCGGCCTGCTGTACCTGTACAAAAAATATCCGGCACTCTACTCCCTCGACAACGATTACAACGGATTCGAGTGGATCAACGCCGACGACAACGACCGCAGCATCTTCTCCTTCATTCGCAAAGATGAAACCGGCAAGAAGAACCTGCTCTTCGTCCTGAACTTCACCCCCATGGAACGCAGTGATTATATGGTCGGCGTACCGAAAAAAGGAAATTACACCCTGGTACTCGACTCCGAACACGGGGCCTATAAACGCGGCGACGGCTCCCACGTATTCAAAGCCGTCAAAGGCGAATGCGATAACCAGCCTTATCACATCCCTTACCCGCTTCCCCCCTACGGAGTCGCCGTATTCCGTTTCAACTAACCCAATCGCCATCAGCCGCTACCGGTGACAGGTCCCTCCGGTGGAAATAACGTAGACAAAAGCGCCAGCCCAGATCTTTGGGCCGGCGCTTTCTGTCTACGATATTTCTTCCGGAGGAACCTGTCCCCGGTGGCGGCTGATAGTGGATTACGCTGCGTTTCTGCGTTTTCGCATCAGAATGCCTGCTCCTGCAAATCCTGTGAGCAGGATACCAAGGAGGTAGATCCTTGCAACGCCGGATCCGCCGGTACTGGGAAGTCCTGAACCTGGTTCATTCCAGACACGGATCTGATATGTCCCCTCTGCCTGTCCGGCAACCCAATACTTCCGATATTCATTTTCTTCCACGTCCTGGGCTACCTCGGCGGCATCCCCTTCCTGTGTTGCAGTTACATTGTCCTCTCCCACGGTAATCTGAATTGCGGAAGCTGCCGCGTTATAACCGATGGGTGCTTTCGTCTCAACGAGTCGGTACTCCCCGACCTGAATTACTCCCAGCGTAAGAATGCCATCTTCACCGGTGGTGCCGCTGCAGGCAGGAGTTGCTCCCTCCTTCGGAGCTCCCGTGGTATCATCGTAGTCCTCTGACTTGTAGAGTTCAAATGATGCACCTGTTGTAATCGCCATATGATTCTTATCCGTTTTCCAGAGGGAAATAGTCTTGCCATCTATCTCGTTCTTATAGGTCACTGTGTATTGCTTATTAGCGGCATCGATCGTACCATTCCCCGTCGTCGTGCCTTCTGTGACTGTAAATGTACCGCTATTATCCACGGAGGCCCCGGCGAATTTGTAACCGGTTACGTCTGTCTCTGTAATGGTATACGTCGTACCGCTGGGCAGGTTGGTAAACCGCAGATTCCATCCAGGCTGCAATTTCACCTTAAACTCCGTGTTATCCGCGGCATAGAAGAACCCGGTAGGCTCTCCGTCCTTCATTTCAGGTGTTGCACCTTCCACCGTCAGGTTTTTCACCACAGTAGATGGATCCGCAGGATCCGTCTGCACAGAGAACCATATATCCTGTCCATCCGTCGCCGGCGTAGTGGTAGATGTTTCATCACTGGCCGAACTCTCGTCCGTGCCGGAAGTCGCATCCGTGTCAGAAGCCGCATCCGTACCGGAAGTTGTATCTGTGTTGGAATCTTCCTCCTCAGCGGCAGCGGCATTAGCGATGGAAGGATCATCTATCTTGATGGCAAATTCAAACAGCTGAGTAGAAGCCACTTCATTACCATCGCTGTTGATCACCTGTTTTACCAGGTTCAGATTACTGCGGCGATGGTTCGTTGCTGTGAGCTCTGCGGTTCCATCCTGGATCTTATAGTATCCATCCTCAATTATGTAATCATAACTATCCGAAGAGGATACCTTTTTCAGCATAACGGCCGTAGGATTCTCATACCCTTTTAAACTGTCCGTTATGACCATCGGGCGGTACGTATCCGCTGTAAGCTCCCAGTGATATCTCGCATTCTTATCTACATCTTCTGTGAGTGTGAAATCATGACCATATTCATAGATCGTCTGCGTCCCGCTCTCTACCTTCATAAGACCGGTAGAGATCTTTGCACTTCCTTTCCACTCAGTATCCTCACTGACAGTAATGGTCGCAAACAGGCTTTCATCTTTGTCTGTTGTCTCAGCGCTATCCATTCCAATCGCCTGAACACCCAGCTGCACAGGTTCAGCGGTGCGGCCATCATTCAATTGATTATCCCATTCTTTCTTAACCGTAATCGTATGGGAAGCCAGTGTCAAATCCGGTACTGTATTGAACATCAGTGTCTGAGGATCGCCCGTGGTTTCTACACCATCTCCCGTCTTTCTGGCAGCTTTAAACGATGTGTTCGGATCCTTATCATTCGTCTTTAAGGTATAGCTGTAACTCGGCGCTTCTCCTGTACGAATAATCTGAGCTTTTTGTGCATCGGTCAACGTATCATAAAATGCGTCATCGTTTCTGCACTTCGCCAGGATATCATAAGCATCCTGGCTCGGCCATACCTTAAAGGATACCCTATAGGTGCAGCCGGTCTCAGGAACAAATCGATGCCCCATATCCCACTTCACAGATCCGGAGGCATCATCATACACAGCCTCATTACAGTTTTCCGTTGCAGGATCCCAGGATACCCAGGAGTTATACTCCTTCGTAGTAAGTATTTTCCCCTCATTATAAGCGGTTTCATACAGATTCTTTTCATCCGCTTCCCAGAAATCATAGCCATCCGGATAGGTAAGATCCTTCCCTGAGGTACCCAGGATATACCCTGCTCTTACATTCTTTGACCAATCATCCCAACCTTCCGGTGCAGGAGACTTCCAGTACTCAAAACCTCCGGCAACATCCTGACGCCCCGTTTTGTCAACGGTATTAGCCAGATCGGTGATACCATCCGTCATCACGATATCACCCCAACCAAGAAGCGCAACAATGGATGTTGTAATATCGCTGAACGCCTGGGTTAATGCCTCACTACTATCAGCATTTTTTGTCCTGTCTGCACCCTTTTGCTCGTTCCCTCCATACGCATATGTTGTAAGGTCTTTTAGTCTGTTAACACCTGATTCCGGTCCAACACCAATGGCATAATAATTCTTATTATGGTCAACAATCGACTTGGCAATATCCAAAGTGGTATTGTAGTTACGTGCATCGTTTTCATCCAGACCACCGAAGATTGTATTTGCACGATACATATAATATGTATTGCTTGAATACATATCAATATTACTGTCATTTACACATTCTGGATATCCACTCATAGAGAGCATGTTACCTCGGGTAGCACGATAGGAAGGATTACCATCGGTAACAAAGATCACAAACGTAGCACGTTCATCATCCACAGCCATCTGGTTCGCCATCCGAAGCGCAGCCTCCCAGTTCGTCCCCTGATTCGGCGTTAAATCCTCTACAGCCTTTTTGTATGTGTCATAATCATCTGTAAAGGCTTGAACTGATATAGCTTTATCAGAGAATGAAATCAGAGACATGCGGATCAACTTATTGTGTGCACTATCCTGAAACTCTGTATTATCTCCAATAAGTGTGTTTGCAAGCTGTTTCACTGCGTTATGAGCGATCCAAAGTCTTGTATTATGATTACAATTTACAGCCGTGGTTGTATTATTATTATGTTGAGTATTGTTTTTCATCTCCCTTCTCATACTGGTCGATACATCAAATATCACTATAACATCTGCCAGTTTCTCTACTTCAAGTGGCGAAGTATCTGCGGTAATACTCAGGGAAATAGTATTAGTGTCATCCCCATTTTGAACTGAATTCTTATAGATTCCCGGAATTGCCGGATCTTCCGTCGCTCCGGATTCCTTGACTTTAGGCGTACCGCCTGTTACAGGTTCCTTTGCAGTCTTGTAAATTACATAAATATCTTCCAGACGGCTCGTTTCCTGACCGTCGACTGGTATATCTGTCCAGGTTATTGAACTAGCATTTTTCTTATCCGTAGTATACTGCCATCCAGCTTGCTGTCTTAAAATCGGACGAATTACCGTTCCGTCGATACTGGTAAGGGTAGTCTTTACATATTCATAGCCATCAATATCATAGATCAGGAAAGCATTCGGTGCAGCAGAATCTGTACTCCAGTCGCGGCCATTGGAAACTGTCAGCTCATTCCCACTTTCATCAACATAATGAATAATAGGTACAACATCTGATACATCTTGTACACGTGCGAAATAAAAGGAACTGGTATTATTATTAACTCTTTCTTTAATTACACTATTATTGTAACCAAGATAGCGATCGGTATTGTTACCGCTGCTCAACGCTCTCAATCGCTTATTACTATCATACGTCCAAGTATAACGTTTGGTATCTCGATAGCTAGTTTCATTAATGTCACTGTCCGCACCTACCATCAGTCCGCCATAGGTTCTTAAGTAATACGTGTTACCACCGGTCTCATAGGAGAAGCGGTAATTACCATTTACTTTTGTGACTGTCCAGACGATATTACTTCCTGCGGTTAGGGCACTGATATTTCCGCTGGTTGTGCTTCCACTATCAAGTTTTACAGGATACACCGTATCATTATTATGCCCTTCCGAAGCATGGCTGATCGCATAATAATTATCACCGGATTTAGTATAAATTACATATTTTTCTCCACTTACAATATTGTACGCCGCCACGACTGTACCTGTGACGGAGAATCCACTCTGCTCGTAAGTCAGTTCTTTTCCATCTTCGCTGACTTCCACGACCTGGATTACTTCTGTTCCGGATTCGGCGAAATGTACTACGCTCACCTTCTGGTCTTCCACAAGTTCAATGGCTTCGTCATAGGTGATTTTCACCTGTACCGGGTATTCCGGCTCGTAGATTTCTCCGTTGAGCATTACTTTTATGTCGAAGAATCTGGCGAAGGTGATATCTTCCACGCTTTCCAGCTGCATAGATGCAGAGGACGCGTAAAGATATTCCTCATACAGATCTGTTCCCTCCAGAATCTCCTCTACCTGGAGATCGGCTGTGTCATTGAGGGGTTCTCTGTCATCCAGGGTCACTTCGATATGATATGTCTCGCCTTCTGCCGTTATATAATCCCGGGTGATCTGTGCGTCCGTTACCCGGATGGTCCATTGGTCCGCATTCTTCATGGTGACCGTCAGACTTTCTTCCGTGGTAAATGGCTTCAGGCTGATCAGAACCCAGTCTCCGCCTTTTACCTCGCTCTCATTGATCTCGGTAATATCCTCTTCCGTCAGCTCCACCGAATATTCGCACTCTAAGCCGAGGCGTTCCTTGATCGCCCCTACGGTAGTGTCTTCTTCTACTTTGCTGATGCTGACCAGTTCCGGATCGGAGAATGTGAGGTTCTCTACGCCATCCACCAGTTTTTGAATTTCATCTGCTTCGGTATTTGTATCATCCGTTCGAATACCCAGGATTTCTACAAGATCATAAAAGCTTGTGAAACCGCCGCCGGGGATGCTGAATTCGTATGTCTGGCCATTCGCTTCCCAGTGGAAATCCACCGTATAGGCTACGGCGTAAATGGAGAAGCTGCTGGCATCAAAAACAATGGCATCTTCCGGGAGGGGAAGGATTTCCTCTTCCGCCGCAGAACCATTTTCATTGTTTTCTGTTCTTGCTGAGAAGAGTCCTGTCTGTTTCCGGCCGTTCTGGAGAGGAGATACCATTCCAGTACCGAAGCCTGCTTCTGTATTATCGGTAATTTCCTGCGCCTGCGTCTCTTCGCTGGAAGCTTCGGCTTCTTCCTCCGAAGTAATCTCTGTAGCGATTTCTGTTTCTTTTTCCGGGTTGTCCTCAGCGGGGACTCCGGATTCCTCTGTGTTATCCTCAGCGGAAACTTCGTTATCTGCTTCTGCGCTTTCTTCGGCAGCTGCTTTCGATTCCTCTTTCCGGCTCTCTTCCGCGGCGCTCGATGACTCTTCTTCGCGGATTTCTTCGATCACTTCTTCTACCGCACGCTGCTCGATGACTTCGGTATTTCCTTCATCATCCAGATGTACGACCACGGGAACCGCTTCCTCGGGAATATTTTCAGGTACATTAAGGGGACTCATTGCCACATGAATGGGAATGAGCGGATCAATTTTCTGTCCTTCTGTATCGTAGAATGTAATGTCTACAGCGACAATATGTGCCGATTCTACGGAATTATCGGAGTTTTCCTTGACCACATCTTCAATGGTGGATACCGTGTCATCGTCGTTTACGTCTTCGACCAGCATGGTGGTTCCGGGCGGGAAAGCACCGACGCCGGCATATACGATGACGTTGACATTGCCGGTGGAAGCCTCAAAAGACTGGGCAGGGAAAGCCGCCTCTTCTGCAACGGTTTCTTCCGCAGTCTCCTCGACAGTGGTCTCCTCGGCCGTAGTCTCTTCGGACGATGTCTCCTCGGCCGTAGTTTCTTCGACCGTGGTCTCTTCGGACGATGTCTCCTCCGCCGTAGTTTCCTCGACCGTGGTTTCTTCCGCAGTCTCCTCAACTGTGGTTTCCTCGACCGTTGTCTCCTCGGACGTGGTCTCCTCAGCCGTAGTTTCTTCAGACGAAGTCTCCTCGAACGAAGTCTCCTCGGATGTGTTTTCTTCTTCCGATGTTTCTTCTTCCGGTGTTTCTTCTTCGGAAATATCTGATTCACTGGTCTCTTCTGCGAAGGATTCTTCTATGGTAGTTTCCACTTCTGCAGTCTCTTCCACAGTCTCCTCCGCCGTAGTTTCCTCAGCCGCAGTCTCCTCGATCGTCGTTTCTTCTATGCTGGTTTCCTCAGCCACAGTCTCCTCGATCGTCGTTTCTTCTATGCTGGTTTCCTCAGCCACAGTCTCCTCGACCGTCGTTTCTTCTTCGGATGTTTCTTCGAGGGTGGTTTCTACTTCCTCCGTTTCCTCTGCGGATGTTTCCTCCACTACGGATTCTTCTACCGTGGTCGCTTCCACGGATATCTCTTCTACCGTAGTCTCTTCCGCTGTTGTCTCTTCTTCGGTTGTGTCATCATATTCTTCCAGGAAGAAGATTTCTCTTTCTTCCGTTTTTTCTTCTTCTGAAGTTTCTTCCTCGGATGCTTCTTCCTCAGAGGCTTCTTCTGCCAATGTTTCTTCCTCTGTAGATTCTTCCTCAGAGAATTCTTCCAGTATAAATAATTCGCCTTCGCCGGATTTACTTTCCTCTACGGTTTCTGCCTCATTATTGTCTGATGCCCCTTCCGTTTCGGATCCGTTTCCTGACTCCTTTTTTGTTTCCTTTTCGTTCTCTCCCTCTACAGTTTCTTCCTCCATCTCCTCCGGAATATCTTCTATAATCTGATATTTGGTTGTGATCTTCTCGCGGTCATTCTTTTTATCTGCAAAAAGTACGGTGCCTTTGCCGTCTTCATCCTTTTCCAGATCATTCGTGTTTATGGTAAATGACAGCCAGCCTTCCACCGATTCATCTTTATTGCGGCGAAGGCTCTCTTTATTGAAGGTGCAGACAAGTTTCCATGTGCCGGAATTTCCCATGGTGAAAGCAGAGGCCGCGCTATTTTCAAGTACGGTAGTCCCGGCTTTTTCAATGGCAAATTCTCCCGCTTTATATTCGCTTTCGTCTGTCTTGTCCTTCGCTTCTCCCGGTTTACGTTTTCCACCCGTAATCTGCGTCTTGCTATTATTGATAGTATCCACTCTGTCCTGAGGCAGTTTCAATGCTGAGGGCAAAGTATATAGAATCGTTGCGTTGTTTTTATTTATACTCCCGGCAGGAATTCGATAGGTAAGGCGAACCAGGATCTCATGATCGGCCGTTAAGGAAGTCTTCGAATCTACTTTCTCCCACTGATCTTTTGCGGTCCGAACCCAGAGGCCGGTGTCCTCCGTTATAATATCTGAAAAGTAAATCGCTTCCTCTGAGGCTTCCGTAGTTTCCTGTGAATCCGTGGTTGTCTCCTCGGGTGTCTCATTTTCCTGTATGGTTTCCTCTATCACTTCTGCTGCTGTTGTATCTCCTTCGCTCCCCTTTTCAGTGGCCAGCGCAGGAGGTATCAGCCCAAAAGCTATAAGAAATAAAACAAGAGCAGCCGACACGATCATATTACGGTAGAAACTGCGGGATGATCGTTCTGATTTATGGATGAAAATGTTATTCATCTTATCTTTCATAAAACACCTCTCTTATTCATAGCTCTATAACTGTAATAATGTTTCGCAAATTATAAGCTTCTTCCTACCCCTTTAGTATATTATATTATATTACGTCAAGAGATGCGTCAAATTATTTTCACTCAAATCTAATCGTCTTTTTAAGTTGTCAAAAAGCCATCGGGGAGAGGTTCCTCCGCCAGAATCCGGCCGGAGGGACCTCTCCCCGATGGCTTTTTCTCTGATGCTTTTTACAGCAGTTTTTCCTTCCATTCCTCTTCCTTGAAACCGGTCAGGGTAAAATCGTCGCCAACTACCAGCGGACGTTTTACCAGCATTCCATCTGTGGCAAGCAAGGCGAACTGCTCGTCCTCACTCATGCTCCCCAGCTTCTTCGAAAGTCCCATCTCACGATAGGGAATCCCGCTGGTATTGAAAAAACGCTTTAGAGGAAGTCCACTCATGGCATGGTATCTCCGCAGGGAATCTTCATCCGGATGATCGGTTTTAATGTCCGTCACCTCGTAGGAGATCCCATTGTCGTCCAGCCATTTGAGAGCCTTTTTACACGTGGTACATCTGTTGTAACAATATACTATGATCATTTAACCATACCCTCCCGACGTTTCCGTTAGTCCTCCCCCACCAGGTGCACCACTTTATAGTCATGCCCCACAGCCGGAAGGAACTTCTCTATAATATCCTCTGTCTTCATCTTCAGACTCGACGTACATACACAGGGGTGACAGCCGATGAAATCACCCTGCAGCACATCTTCATCGATCAGAAGCTGCACCGCATGATCCGTATCATTCATCAGTCCCATGATACTGACCGCTCCCGGTTCGATATCCAGATATTTCAGCATGTCCTCCGGATCAGCGAAAGAAAGCCTGGCAGAATGTATCTGTGAGGACAGCTCTTTCGTCTTGAATTTCTTATCCCCCGGCATCATCAGCAGATAGAAGCTGGTCTTCTGCCGGTTGCACAGAAATAAATTCTTACAAATCACGACGCCCAACACAGCATCAATCTCATTGCAGGCTTCCATATTGTCCGCCCGCTCATGATCCGTCCGTTGATATTCCACCCCCAGACGATCCAGGAAATCATACGTCCGGATCTCCCTCGGCAGACGTCCCTCATCACTTTCCGGTCTTCCATCAAACAGTTCCATTTTATCATATCTCCAGCAAACACAAATGAGAAGGAGCAGGTGTAAAATTCTACTCATAAATACTATCACAAGCACGGCAGTAAGTAAAGCTGACATTACCGGTAGCTGACTCGAAAGACTGAGCGGGAAGCGCAGCTGTTTCTTCGGCGGATGTTTCCTCGATCAAAGTTGTTTCTTCAGCCGTGGTCTC
>CAMOYN010000082.1 GCA_946630035.1 uncultured Lachnospiraceae bacterium | reverse complement strand
AATTATACCCAGCACTTCTACGAGGTCTGTAAAGCTGACAAATCCGCCTCCTGGAAGGCTGAGCTGGTACATTTTGCCGTTCACGGAGTACTCGAAGTCCACCGTATACACCACTGCGTAGACAGAGAACTGTTCCGCCTCAAACACCACGGCGTCTTCTGGCAGGGGGAGGATATCTTCTACGGAGGCGTCTTCGTTTATTACGCTCGAAGTATCTTCGTTTTCTTTTTCTTCAATCTCTTCTTGCTCTTCTCTTCCTTCTTCTCCACTCTCTCCGTCAGATTCTACTTCTGCGCTGGTTTCATCTACGACGCTTTCCTCATCTGCCATAGTCTCAGCGTCATCGTTCTTGCTTTCTTCCTCTTCCTTACGGATGATCTCTTCTTCCCGGATTTCTCCGATGACTTCTTCTACGTCGCGTTGTTCGATGATCTCGGTGTTGCCGGCGTCGTCGAGGTGTACGATGACGGGTTCGGCTTCGTCGGAGATGGTCTCGGGTTTGTTTTTCGGATTCATCGCAACCTGAATAGGACGGAGGGGTTCGATTTTCTGTCCGTCTTTGTCGTAGAAGGTGATGTCGGCTGCGAGTACGTGTTCGGATCTGGTGTTTTTCTCGGAGGCTTCATTTACCACGTCGACGATGTTCTGAACGGTTTCTTCATCGTCCACGTCGGTGACGGTCATGGTGGTTCCTGCAGGGAAGGCGCCATTGCCGGCATAGACGGTGACTACCATGGTGTCGGTAGTTGCCTCGAAGGTCTGTGCGGGGTATTCGTTGGACAGTTTGTCATCGACGTTTTCTTCCGTGCCGGTGGTTTCTTCGCTATCCTTTGTCTCTTCGGCATCGGTTGTCTCGTCAGTACCGGTTGTTTCATCAACGTCCGTGTTTTCCTCTGCAGCGGTGGTCTCATCTTCGCCGGAGATCTCTTCGGCCTTTTCGCTCTCGTCCTCTGGTGCCGTTTCTTCCTGTGCTACATGATAGCCTAATTCCTGTCTCTGGCCGCCTACTCCGGATTCGGTGAAGAGGATGGTTCCATTCCCGTTTTCATCGGTCATGAGGTCTGCGCCGGTGAGATAAAAGATCATCCAGCCGTCGGAGTCTTGGGTCTGGTTTTCGTATACGCTGTATTCGTTAAATGAGCATGTTAACTGCCAGTCCTGCATTTCTCCTTCGGAGAGGTCTGCAGCACTGTTTGTGATCTGGTATTTACCGGCCAGGTATTCATCGCCTGTGTAGGAGCCGTTCATTTCTTCGGGCAGGCGGGTGCCGGAAATGATCTGATTCAGGTAGTTGGTTTCTTCGTTGATAAAGTCTGCTTTTTCCTGTGTGAAGAGCAGTGCCTTGGGGAGATGGTAGATCACCTCGGCATTGTGTTCATCCAGGCTGCCGGCGGGGATGTGATATGCCAGGCGAACCAGGATATTGTCCGTAGCTTTTATCGCAGTATTCTCATCGAGTTTTTCCCAGACGCTTTCGGAGTTCAGGATCCAGAGTCCGGTGTTATCTGTCAGAGTGGCAGCGAAGTCTACCGGAGGATGAGCATTGTCGGGATTTTCGACAGAAGTGTCTTTTTCTGTTTCGTCAGTATTTTCTGTTTCCTCGACGTTCTCATTTCCTTCCTTCGTCTCTTCCTCTTCCGCATTATCCGTTTCTTTCGTATTTTCTGTTTCTTCTACTTCTTCCTTATCTTCTGTATTATCTGTTTCTTCTGTGTTGCTCGTTTCGTCCGTGATTTCAGTTTCTTTATTTTCTTTGTTTTCTTTATTTTCTTCGTTTGCTTCTGTATTCTCTTCTTCCTGTGTTTCGGAGTTTTCTTCTATATAAGAAGTCTCTGCCGTTTCCCCGGTCTCGTTGTCCTGGGCCTGAGCTTCCTCGTTTTCTCCGACAGTATCCTCTACGATGTCTGCTGCATAGTTTTCTTCCGGTTCGGTTTCAGCGTAGCAGGACTGGGTATGGATGTGGTATTCCATGCCACAGATCATCTGTTTTTCATAGCAGTTTTCTGTGTGAATATGGCCTTCGGATTCTTCCTGTCCGCAGATCAGGGTCCGGATTTCCTCATAGCAGGGTTCTTCGTGCTGGTGTTCTTCCTGCTCGCAGATCAGATTTCCCTCTTCGTCCAGACATTCTTCGGTATGTTCATGCTCGGGTATCTCACATACCAGGATCTGGTCCACATGATAACATTCATCGGTGTGAGTGTGGCCTTCGCTTTCTTCCAGGCCGCACACCAGGACATCCGCATAGCAGGAATCGGTGTGTTCATGTACTTCTTTGCCGCAAATGAGCGCCCCTTTCTCCATCGTAATGGCCGGAAGGATGAGTGTATAGGTTGTGATAAACACTACAACACAGGCAAATACCATAAGAACATGGCTTACCTGTCGACGGATCTTCTTCATCGCCAGCATTTTTCGGATCTTCTTATATAAGCTTTTCATGCTCTGCCTCCCTGAGTTTTTTCAGCAAACATGCCCCAGCACATTTGCAATCCATATAATTGCGTTTAATAAGATTGTTATATATTAAATGGTTAATTATCTTATTGCTTTATATGCAATATCAATAAAGCAAATGGATGCCTGATTGCCCTCATTTGCCGAAAACCCCTTTATTTCCGCCATTGTTTGTCGGTCAGACAGACATTTCATCACATAAGGTTTCACAACCCCATGCTATTTTCGACTTAATTATAATATAAATAGAGTCATAGAAGGCGTCAAACATTACCATAGTCTGATCATTTTTATCAAAAAACGTCAAAAAACCGACCCTTATGGGGCCGGTTTTTTACTGTTTCCTGACGAAATATTAAATTGTATCACTCATTCCGTTGTATCTTACGGTTGTTTTCCGATGTAGGCGAGGATGCCTCCGTCCACATAAAGGATGTGCCCGTTGACGAAATCTGAGGCTCCCGAGGCGAGGAATACGGCGGCTCCCATCAGGTCTTCCGGGGTTCCCCAGCGCTCTGCCGGGGTTTTGGCGATGATGAAGCGGTCGAAGGGATGCCGGCTTCCGTCGGGCTGGAGTTCCCGTAGCGGCGCTGTCTGGGGCGTGGCGATGTAACCTGGGCCGATGCCGTTGCACTGGATGTTCCAGGCGCCATATTCGGAGGCAATATTCCGGGTGAGCATTTTCAGGCCACCCTTCGCAGCGGCGTAGGCGGATACGGTTTCACGGCCCAGTTCGCTCATCATGGAGCAGATGTTGATGATCTTTCCTCTCCGGCGTTCCATCATGCCGGGAAGGACAGCTTTTGACACAATAAACGCAGCGGTCAGGTCAATATCGATAACTTCCCGGAAGTCCTCGACGGACATCTGTGTCATAGGGATTCTCTTGATAATACCGGCGTTGTTCACCAGGATGTCAACCGGCCCCAGATCGGTTTCGATTTTCTGCACCAGGGCAGCGACTTCATCCTCTTTAGTAACATCGCAGATATATCCCCGGGCATCGATGCCCTTCTCTTGATAATCTGCCAAAGCCTTCTCCAGATGTTCCCGGCTGCGGCAGTTAAAAGCAATTTTCGCGCCGGCTCCGGCCAGCCCTTCGGCGATGGCAAATCCGATCCCGTAGGCGCCTCCGGTCACCAGGGCGGTTCTCCCCTCCAGGGAGAATTTCTTTAAAATATCCATGCGTTTTTCCCTTTCTTTGTGCTCCTCTTTCTGAATTTCCCACTGATGCATGGCATCCGTCATAAAATCCATCCGTTTTTCAGTTTTCAACAATTTCAGATGTTATGGTTTTCAGAAACTATAGCCTTTCACAAATTCAAGAATATCAAGAATTCAAAGTTTTCACAAACCCATAGTTTTCACAAATCTAAAGGTTTCACAAGGATAAAGACTTCACGAATCTAATGACTTCAGGAACGCTGCGATTTCCTCGGACTTGCAGTTCGGATAAAAGAGCTCTGCAAAATGCTCTCCGCTCACGGTCTCTCGGACAAAGTCCGGATCGAGCTCCTTCAAGATCGTCAGCATGTCCTTCGTCGTGATCGCCTTCACACCGTCCAGGATCTTTTTGTTCCGCTGTTCCGGTTCTACCCGCTCCGGCGGATACCCGCCTCCGCTCTCGCTGCCGAAAAGTTTCTCGAACATGTAGGTAAGGGTCAGTTCGCCGCCCCAGCCGAACTTCTTCGCAAAGGGAATGGAGATGGCGTTGCCGTCATTGATCTGGGCAAACATAAAGGCATCCTCTACATCCTCCACATGTCCGCAGAGCACCTTCGGGAATACATTGCAGGCCAGCATTGCCCCTTCTCCGGTGCCGCAGCCGGTGATGACATAATCCGCCGCCCCAGCATTGATCAGGATGGCGGCCAGCAGGCCCGCTTTTACATAGGTGATCTGGCATGCGTCCTCAGGGGTGTACATACCATAATTATCCACCGTGTGACCCATGGGCTCCACCACATTTTTCAGGCATTTCACTACCAGTTCGTTTTTCGCTGCCTGGCTGTTTTCATTGATTACCGCGATTCTCATAAACTTCTCCTCCGATTATTATCTTTGTTTCGATCTTCCAATTCGGTAATTATTTTCTCCCTACTCCAGAGTCGGATAGTGTACGCCCATCTGCTGCCGGATCTCATCCATGAGTTCCATGATGTGGATGGTCTCGGTGTGGGGCATGGAGTAGCATTCGACGCGGCCGTCGCGGATGCACTCGACAGCTTCTTTTACTTCGTATTCGTAGCCGGTGAGCTGTTTCGGGCAGGGCATCTCGCGGATCAGCTGATAGGAGGGGTCGAAGACCCGCAGTCTCTGGGGATTGTTGATATTCTCTACTTCGATGTAGCCTTCTCCGCCGTAGATATATCCGGTGCGGTCCGTGGCGCAGACCGCGGAGGAACAGCAGACAGCCTGCCGGTCGTTCTCATAATCCAGGATGTACGTCCCAGTGAGGTCGACGCCGCGCTCATTCTTCATGCAGCTGGCGCTGACGCGGTCGGGACGGCCGAAGATCATCTCTGCGAAGTTCAGGGTGTAGACGCCCACGTCCAGCAGAGCGCCGCCGGCCAATTCCGGTTTCTGGATCCGCTCTTTCCAGCCGATGGAGTAACCCAGGTTGCACATGATCATCTTGGGTTCACCGATCAAGCCGGACTCCACGACATCCAGTATCATCCGCCGCATGGGCTGATATCTGGTCCAGATGGCTTCGGCCACCAGCAGGTCCCTCTCTCTCCCAAAGTGGATCAGGTCCCGCGCCTGGGCTGCATTTACGGTAAACGCTTTTTCTACCAGAACGTGTTTTCCGCTGGCAAGACAGAGCTTCGATGTTGCCAGATGATGGGAGTGAGGAACGGCGATATAAACCAGGTCGATGGCCGGATCCTGAACCATCGCCTCGTAAGATCCGTACCATTGCTTTACTTCATATTTTGCAGCAAAGGCCATGGCCCGATCGCCACAGCGGGACGCGATTCCGTATAGTTCCACGTCTTTATTGCCTGCTGCCTTCATCCTGCGGATCGTATCCGCCATGGTTCCGGCAATGCGGCCGGCTCCGATAATTCCGATATTGATGGCTCTCATGTTTTCTCCTTAGGATTCACCTGGTGACTGGATGATAAGTGGCCTTTATCATATCATATTTGGGAAGGAAGTCCAAGTAAATCTTCTTATTCGCATATTGTAAAAAAGCCAGGCAAAAAAATGAATCACCATTCTTTTCTCTCAGTCCCAAAATAACGATACTGCCTTTACCATTTTGGGAAAGTATTGTATATTATGATATTGGGAGCAAAAGATATGGCCTCCCCATTGATTGCAGTTAGCCTTTACTTCAGAAAAGTGCAGGTTTGAATCGTCATGAATATTTTCATTGCCATTATGCTTTTCTTCGCAGCTCTGGGGCTTCTGGATGAGATCCTCGGCGGGAAACTGGGAGTTCAGAAGGATTTTGAACAGGGGCTTTCTACCATGGGAGGTCTGTCCCTCTCGGTGGTAGGTTTCTACACCATCGGTGTTTCTTTCGTACAGGCGAATGCCGAGGGGATCTCCCGGAGTATGGCTGGTTTTCCCTTTGATCCGTCCCTGATCGTCGGCAGTCTTCTGGCGCCGGATATGGGGGCGCTGGGAATGGCGCTGAATCTGGCCGAAACGCAGCCTCTGGCCATCTTTACCGGTGCTCTGGTGGCCGGCGGGCTGGGTATGACGATCGGATATCAGTTGCCGGTGTTTCTTGCTGCCGTACAGAGAGAAGAGATTCCCGGGCTGATGCGGGGATTCATCTACGGGCTGATCACCCTGCCGCCCGGGCTCATCGTCGGGGGGCTGCTCCTGGGGCTGAACCCTATGACCCTCCTGCTGAATCTGATTCCGATTCTGATCCTGAGCGTTTTTCTGATCGTGGCATTTCTCCGCTTCCCGGAAGTTACCATGCGGATTCTCATTGTTTTCGGAAATTTCATTCGCATCGTAAGCTTTGTTTTCTTCGGACTGTCGGTGATCGGAGTCTTCCTTCCGGAATACGCGGTGGCGGATGTCGCACTGGTAAAAGAGATCCTGTTTATGGTACTCCGCATGGTGATTGTGGCCTGCGGAGGCATTGTCCTCTCCCGGCTGGTTCTGAAATATTTCCCCGGGCAGATCCGCCAGATCGGGCTGAAACTGGGAGTTAACAATGAATCCGTGATCGGTCTGATCCTGAGCTGTACCCAGAGCCTGGCTATGTTACCGCTTTATTCCCGCATGGATAAAAAGGGACAGGTAATGAATGCAGCCTTCTCCGTCTGCGGAGCCTATGTGGTGGGAGGGCAGTGTGCCTTCGTCTCCTCTCTGGCCACTTCTTCGCAGAGCATGGCCTATATTCTCTGCAAGCTCATCTCCGGATTGCTGGCTGTCTCTATCGTAGCCTTTCTTCCCGCAAATAAGACCATGGAGCGAGAATTATAAGTTATCAAAATCCCCACCAAGCTGTGTTCATTTGCAGATGCAAAACGAAAAAATACTACCCTTGGGGAGTAATTGGGTAGTATTTTTATCTAATCATATCAAAAATGAACAGTTTAGTTGTAATTTTTCTGTAATTATGTCATTATTATACGATCAATTCAAATCTATGGGTAGTATTATATTATTTTTCATTCGAAAATGAACAGAGCGCACTCCTTTTTGGCTTGTTTTCTCCTGGCGCTTCTTCCTCTTCTCTCCCGGCCTTCGGGTTTTATCCCTTACTGTAGTTTGTCAGGTCCTGGGCCCAGATACCGCTGCGGACCAGAATAAATCCGATGATACATTTGATGATCTCTGTCAGCTGTACGATCAGATACATCCAGAGTACCGGCAGGGAGGTCAGATGGGCCAGCGCCAGGGCCAGCGGAATGCATACCACCCAGCCGAAAAAGGAATCAAAGAGGAAGGTGATTCCGGTTCGTCCGCCGGAGCGGAGGATGAAATAAGAAGCATTGGTGTAGGCATAAAATGGCATAAACACCGCGCCGATCCGGATCAGGTTCGTGGCCAGATGACGTATCTCATCGGAGGTGTTGTATATGTGAGGGAAGATATCTCCTACCAGGAACAGCACCGCTCCCACCGCGACGCAGAGCAGCACGGAGAAAACCGTGAGTTTCCGGCTCTCGTCCTTCGCCTCCGGGATCCGTCCGGCTCCCAGAAGCTGTCCCAGGATGATGGCGATGGCGCTTCCCATGGCCAGGAAGGAAATATTAAATACATTGCAGATGGTGCGTGAGATATTGAGGGAGGCGATGGCGGAAAGGCCTCTCACCGAGTAACACTGGGTCATGAGTGCCTGGCTGCCGGCCCACAATGCCTCATTCATGAGCAGTGGCGTGGCTTTCAGCGCTACACGGCGGATCAGACTTCCCGGGATCTGAAGCACATGCCGCCAGGCTCCCACGATATAGGCATTTTTCTCCGGATGCAGATGGGTCCAGGATGCCACCATCAGCAATTCCACAAACCGCGACAGAACGGTGGCCACGGCTGCACCGGCTACTCCCATCCGGGGTGCGCCGAATTTGCCGTAGATCAGGATATAGTTTCCTATCAGGTTTACGATAACCGCAGTGACCCCGGCCCGCATGGGCACGACGGTCTCCCCGGTATTTCTCAGAGTGGAGGAATAGGCCTGTGTCATGGCAAAGGGAATCATTCCCACGAGCATGATCGCCAGGTACTGACGGGCTGCTGCGAAGGTATCGGGGATGCTCCCCTCACTTCCCTCATGCAGGAAAACCGAGATCAGGGGATCTCCCGCCGCCAGGAAAACAAGGATTCCCAGCCCGGCCAGCGCCAGGGACAGAATCACCTGCATGCGGAAGGTGTAACGCACGCCCTCCGTATCCTTCTTTCCATAGAACTGAGCCGTAAATATGCCCACGCCGGAAAGACCTCCGAATATGCAGAGGTTGAATACAAACATCAGCTCATTGACAATCGACACGCCGGACATGGGATCGGTTCCCAGTCTGCCCACCATGATATTGTCGAGCATATTGACAAAATTGGTGATTCCCTGCTGAATCATAATGGGAACGGCTACCCGCATGACTTTTATATAAAACTGCTTATCCCCAAAATACCGGTTCTTTTGCATGGGTACTTTCCTTTTCTATGTATCTTGATCGGAGATGACTCCTGTCTCTTTAGGCGGGAGAAAAACAGACTCCTCTTGGCGGGAGCTCATTCTCCGGCTGTCTCCGCCGGGTCCTTCGCCGATGCTGTTTTTCTCTCGGCTATCTCCGCCGGCCACCGCAGGACCTGCACTTCGTAGGGGCGCAGATATCCGGTCTTTGCCCTTCCGGTGTAATTATCCAGCATCAGCCGGGCTTCCTTCGGGGTATAGCCTCTGGGAAGCTTGTACTCCATCCCTTCTTTGGCGAAGGAGCAGATCACCAGGATACGCTCGCCCTCCAGGGTTCTCTCATACATATACATACTCCGGTTCAGGGGATGATATTCCCGGTAATCGCCCCAAAGGAGGGTCTCGCTCTTTTTCCGCAGTGCCAGACATTTCCGGTAGAAATTCAGCACGCTGTCGGGATCCTTCTCCTCGTCGGCTGCATTGATCGTCTTATAGTTCGGATTCATGACGAACCAGGGCTTCACCGAAGAGAATCCTCCTCCCGGTTTCCCGTTCCATTGCATAGGTGTGCGGGCGGAATCCCGGCTGGAAACGTGTATGCGGTGCAGTCGTTTCGCCTCCGGTTCCCGCTGGTGGAAGGTATGATAGGCATTTTTCGAGGCGACATCCAGGTACTGATCGATGGAATGCAGACGGATATTGGTCATTCCCAGCTCCTGACCCTGATAGATGAAAGGACAGCCCTGCTGGAAGATATAGCAGGCCGCCAGCATGGTCGCCGATTCGCGCCAGTATCGCATGCTCCCGTAGCGGTTCACCACCCGGGGATGGTCGTGATTCTCCAGATACAGGGCATTCCAGGCCTTCCCGTTCAGGCCGTACTGCCAGCGGGAGAAGGCTCTCTTCAGCTTTGTCAGCCAGAAGCGATGATGGACATACTCTGTCATGAAACAGTCCGCGGTCATCGTGTCAAACTGAATCATCATATCCAGCACCGGATTCTCCCCGGTGAGGTACAGCAGTGCGGTCTGCACCGGAGTAAAGGGGGCCTCTCCGATCTGGATGGCTCCGTATTCCTGTGCCACTTCCCGGAACTCCTGCAGATACTCCAGGAGATTCGGCCCGTCCTTATAATAGGGGAGGCCATTGATCGCCGGGAGAAAGGGAATTCCGTCCGGCAGTTTCTCATGCTTGGAAATGTAGGTGATGACGTCCTCCCGGAAGCCGTCCACTCCCATATCCAGCCAGAAGCGCATGATATCCTTGACTTCCTCCCGGACCCTGGGATTGTCCATGTTGAGATCCGGCTGTTTTTTGGCAAAGACATGGAGGTAATACTGTTGCCTCTGCTCATTATACTCCCAGGCCAGCCCCTCGAACTGGCTGAACCAGTTGTTGGGAGGAAGCTTTTTCCCGGAATAACCGGATTTTGCACTGTTTTCTTCTGTATCTGAGGTTTTTTCTGCTTTTTTCCTTCCGGACAGCCTCTTCCAGAGAGGAACCGCATCCTTCGGATCCCGCCAGATGTAATAGTCGCTGTAGGGATTGTCCTTCCCCTTGCAGCTTTCGATGAACCACGGGTGCTCATCCGAGGTGTGATTGATCACCAGATCCAGAAGTACCTTCATGCCCAGCTCATGGGCCCGGTCCAGCACCTTCTGAAACTGCTCCAGAGTACCGTAGTCCGGATGTATATTTTTGTAATCCGAGATGTCATATCCGTAATCCGCATTGGG